>JAGHVI010000052.1 GCA_018064385.1 Candidatus Minthenecus merdequi | reverse complement strand
TCGGTCACATAGCCCGCTATGCTCCCTTCTTTCGCACAGCAATCTGCTAAAAATAAACTTCAAAATCGTCTCAACCTAATTAATAGAACCACCCTTTATTTGATAACTGTAACGCGTTGTTTTTTTAGGCGAAACGTTTGGCGGTTTTATGAAAAAACAATCCCTTAGGCAATATATGATAAGATTACCCAAGGGACTGTTATGAATGGTTTATTATTTCGAATATTGCTGGCAAGGTTCACCGTTGAGTACGCGGAAGCCGTTTGATGCAAGAGCACCGAGTTCGTCCTCGCCAGGGTAAGCCTTGACAGGAGCGATGAACTGAACCATCTCGCGGATGAAGTTCACAAAGTATTCGTTGTAAGCGATACCGCCGGTGATGAGGATAGCGTCAACCTTGCCGTTCATAGCGACAGACATTGCGCCAATCTCTTTTGCTACGTTGTATGCCATAGCATCGAATACAAGCTTTGCCTTCTCGTTGCCTGCCTGTGCCATCTCGTGAACCGAACGGGCGTCGTTGACACCCATAAGGGCCATAAGACCACCTTTGCCAACGAGTTTCTTCTTCATTTCGTCGTGAGTGTATTTGCCTGAATAGCAGAGGTCAACCAACTCTTTTGCGCAGAGTGTACCAGTACGCTCAGGAGTGAAAGGACCAT
The DNA here is from genome assembly GCA_018064385.1 of Candidatus Minthenecus merdequi. GTDB lineage: Bacteria > Bacteroidota > Bacteroidia > Bacteroidales > Paludibacteraceae > Aphodosoma > Aphodosoma merdequi. Next base: position 9,130 of record JAGHVI010000052.1, on the reverse strand, counting down.
TGCCTGCAAGGGCATTGTTTGTATCAATGATACGACCCTGGCAATGTGCACTTACCGAGATACCACCACCGAGGTGAGCAACTACAACATTAACTTTGTCGTATGCTTTGCCTTCCTCTTTTGCATAACGGCGAGCGATGGCTTTCTGGTTGAGAGTGTGAAGAATAGAACGTTTTGGAAGTTCTGGGAAACCTGTTACACGTGCAATGTCGTTGAGCTCATCAACAACAACTGGGTCAGCGATGATTGCCTTGCAGCCGCAGGAACGTGCTATGTCGATGGCGATGAGACCGCCAAGGTTGCAGGCATGCTCACCATATTTTGCAGCACGGAGGTCCTCGCACATTTCGTCGTTAACCTCGATGGCACCGGAAGTTACAGGGTGAAGCAGACCACCACGGCCTACTACGATATCAAACTTAGGGTCGATACCTGCCTCTTTGAGTGCGTTGAGAATTGTTGTTTTGCGGAACTCATACTGAGCAGCAACGTTTGGATATGGAGCGAGTTCCTCGCCCTGATGACGAAGTGTCTTCTCGAAAGCGCACTCCTCGTCATGATAGACTGCAAACTTGGTAGAAGTTGAGCCTGGGTTGATAACAAGAATTTTTTTCATATCTGTTTTTTATTATTAAGCTAACAATGCAGCCATGCAGATGCTGTAGAACTTGCACTCGGCAGAATCGGAACGTGAGTTGAGAACAACTGGTTTCTCAGTACCCTGAAGCATACCTGCCATACCTGCACCACCGAAGGAAACAAGACCTTTGTAGAAGCAGTTTGCTGACTGGAAGTCAGGGAACATCAGCACGTCAGCCTCGCCGAGGATTGGAGAAGGTACGTTCTTGATGCCGCCTCTCTCTTTGTCCATAGCAATGAAGACATCCATTGGACCGTCGATGACGCAATCCTTGCCGAACTCACCATTCTTCCACATTTCTACGATGTCAACATAATCCTGCATGAAGGCAATCTTTGGATTTGGTTTCTCGGTTGCGTGGAGGAGAGCTACGTTTGGTTTCTCGATACCGAAACGCTGTGCTGTCGAGATGGCATATTTAATCATCTCGATGCGCTGCTCCTTGCTTGGTGCAGGGATAACGGCAGGGTCAGTGAAGATGGCAAGTTTGTGGTAGCCAGGGATGTTGAGGATTGAGCAGTAGGTCATTACACGACCTTTTGGAAGAAGACCAAACTCTTTGTTGAGGACAACACGGAGGATAACATCTGTGTTGACAAGACCTTTCATCAGGAAGTCGCATTTGCCGAACTTAACCATCTTGACAGCCTCGACACAAGCCTCCTGTGGGTCTTTAACGTCAATCACGTGAGTGAAGGCGATATTCTTCTGACCTTCGAGTTTCTTGTTGATGATGTCAGCATCGCCAACGAGGTAAGCCTCGACGATACCTTCGTCAACGGCGTGCATTACAGCTTCGATAGAGTGGTCGTCAACAGGGTTTGCGACAGCCATTTTCTTGCGGATGCTCTGTGACTTCAGATGGTCAGAGAGCTCCTTGAATGATTTGATTGCAGACATAGTGTTAATTGTTTTATATGTTTGTTATTGTGTATCTTATTCTTCAAAATTCAGTTCCTGGTCTTCAGTGTTACGAACCTCAATTTCTATTCCGTCAACCACAGTAGTGAAAGTTACTTTTGGTTCGTCAGACTGAGGGTCTGGCTCAAGTTCGATGACGCTGTCAACCTTGAAATTCGATAGGCGTTTGCCCTTTGCCTTGGACGATTTGACAGCGATGAATGACTCAGCGTCAATCTCTTGAGGGTCACGAGGCTTGTCTGTTTGGTCAAAAATGACTTGCAGTTTAGGGTTAGGTGTGTCGGAAAGCAGGAAGAGGCGGTCGCCGTTTTCGGTGGAAAGGAATGGGGTACGTTTGTTGGAATACTCCATAGTGAAACGTTTAAGATATGCGTAACCTTCGCCAGCGTCAAAGAGGGCAGCAGTCCATATTTTCTCAGCCTCGTAACGTTCAATGCGGTCTAAATCGTCATTGTAGTGGTTGTTGAAATCGAATGAAGTTACTTCGTATTCACCGTTCTTATAGATTGCGAGAATCTGGTCAGAAGGCTCAAAATTACCAAGATAAATGCCGTGACCATCACCGTTGAGTCTGAGAATGTCACGGTCGAAAAATATATCTGTTCCACCGAGAGTCGAGAGCCCCTCTTGTTTCAGTTTGATAGAAGAAACGTCGTGTTTTGTGAGGAGATTGCCACGTGAGTCCTTGCCCTTGATGACGATGTCTGAGAAATCTTTCTCGAATGACAGCACTCGCAGTTTTGTGACGTTGGAGCGTAGCATTACTTTGATAATCTCAGCCTCACCGTTGCGGTTGGCGGTGAAGTACTTGATGACTGAACCTTCCGTGCCTTGGGTGAGGTTGTACTCCTTGTCGCGAATCACACCGGTGATGGCACATCGCTTGATGAAAGTAGAACCATTCTTGCCGTCACGGTAGCAGATGTTGTAGATGGTGCGTTGGTCGTTACGAACGAAAACATCAAGATGGATAATATCCTTGCCAACATAAAGTTTTTCGGCAACATGAACCACCTTGTAGCGACCATCTTTGTAGAAAACGATAATGTCGTCGATGTCTGAGCAATTGCAAACAAACTCGTTGCTGTCATCACGTTTGAGACCTGTACCGATGAATCCTTCGTTGCGGTTAATGAAAAGTTTCAGGTTGGCCTCGACTACTTTGGTAGCCTGAATAGACTCGAAATTGCGAAGCTCGGTGAGACGAGGGTAGAGTGGTGCGTATTTCTCTTTAAGGTGTTCAAACCATTGGATTGTATAGTCGGTCAGGTGTGCGAGGTTGTTTTCTATTTCACGGAGTTTAGCCTCGAGGTTGCGTATCTTCTCGTCGTTTTCGTCAACGTTGAAGCGGAGAATACGGCGCATCTTCAGTTCAAGCAGATGCTCGATGTCCTCGCTGGTGATTTCGCGGATGAACTGGTGGAGAAATGGTTTGAGACGTTTCTCGATATGGCGTATGGCGGTGTCGTTATCTTTTGCTTCCTCAAACTGTTTGTCCTTATAGACACGCTCCTCGAAGATAAACCAGCGTTCGAGAGATGAGAGGAGAATCTGAGAGGATATTTCATCGTGAGCAATCTCAAGTTCACGTTTAAGCAGATTGCGTGTCTGGTCGGTTGAGAATTTCAGAACGTCCGAGACGGAAAGAAACTGGGGCTTGTGTTCATAAACAACACAGCAGTTCGGAGAGTAATTGATTTGGCATTTCGAAAAAGCGTAAAGGGCATCAATAGCTTTGTCGGACGAGGTTTTTGGCTCAAGGTTTACTATGATTTCGACATGTTCAGAGGTAAGGTCGTCAATCTTGCGGACATTGATTTTGCCCTTCTCTTTGGCTTTGATTATTGAGTCAATAAGAATATCTGTGGTGACACCGTATGGAACTTCGACAATCTTGAGAGTTTTGTTGTCAACCTTTTCGATTTTGGCTCGTATTGTGAGTTTGCCACCACGTTTGCCGTCATTATATTTTGAGACGTCAAGCATTCCGCCCGTAGGGAAATCAGGAAAAAGCTGGAAAGGTTCGTCACGGAGGTATGATATAGAGGCATCGCAGAGTTCACCGAAATTGTGAGGAAGAATTTTGGTGTTGAGACCAGTACCTATGCCTTCCGACCCCTGGACGAGAAGCAGAGGAAATTTGACAGGAAGCGAAACAGGTTCCTGGTTTCTGCCATCGTACGATGGTTTCCACTCGGTGGTCTTAGGATTAAAAACAGCTTCAAGGGCGAATTTGGTCAGACGTGCCTCAATGTAACGTCCAGCAGCAGCCTTGTCACCAGTGAGAATATTACCCCAGTTACCTTGAGTGTCAATGAGGTAACCTTTCTGACCGAGGTTGACCAAAGTGTCATTGATGGACATATCACCGTGTGGGTGATATTGCATTGTATGACCTACGATATTTGCAACCTTGTTGTAACGACCATCCTCTTTCTCCCGCATAGCATGTAATACGCGTCGTTGCACTGGTTTGAGACCATCGTCAAGGTGTGGAATGGCACGGTCAAGATTAGTGTAAGACGCATATTCCAGAAACCAATTGCGGAACATTCCTGTAAGGTGAAATGTTTCGTCAGCTTCGTGCGCGGTGGAAAGTCCTGATTGCTCGTTCGTTATGTCGTTGTTGTCAGCCATAGGTCATAATTATTCATTTTAGGCTACAAAGGTACGAATTTTTTTTGAAAAAATGATGTGTTGAGTGAAAAAAAATTCATACCTTTGCAGTCGCAAATTGTCGTGAAGTTTACAGATGATATTAGGTGAGATAAAAAAGAAAAACCCAACGACTAATCGTTGAGTTTTCTGTGTATGAAATCGGTGATTTCGGCGGGATTCGAACCCGCGGCCCACAGCTTAGAAGGCTGTTGCTCTATCCAGCTGAGCTACGAAACCGAAATCGGGTGCAAAGGTACGCATTTTTTGTGAAACAAAGAAACAAAACTGAATAAAATTACAAGATAATGATAAAAAGATTGATATACAGCCTGTTGGTGGTCGGCGTTCTTAGCCAAACATTGGTTTCCTGCCTTTCGAGTACGTCTTATTCAAAGGAGTTGGAGAAGGAAGAAAACTTGATTAATGCGTGGATAAAGCGTAATGGTATAAAAATATTGGATAAATTTCCAGAAGATTCTCTTTTCGCTGAAGACGAAATGTATCATTTCAAAGACGGCATTTATTTTCAGCTGTTGGAGAAAGGCAAAGGTGATACACTGAGGAATGGAGATGTTATCATTTTGCGTTATAAACAGAGCACTTTGGATAAAAATCCGATAGTTGATGATTATATGACAGTTGAGGATAGGGAACATCCGAACGAAATAATTTATGGTAGCATGACGAACAGTTGCAAGGGGTGGAATGAGGCGTTCAAATTGATGAAACGCGATAGTTCGTATGCCAGAGTTATTGTGCCTTCAAAGTTGGGGTTCAACGACGCTGTTGTTATACCATTCCTTTATGAGATGAGAATAAGAATTTTGCCAAAATAAATAAGAGAAATATGTCATTAGTAAAATCAATTTCTGGAATACGTGGCACCATCGGTGGTGCAGTTGGCGACGGATTATCGCCATTGGACATTGTCAAATTTACAACTGGTTACGCATACTGGCTGAAAGAATATAGGGGAAAAGAGAAATGTAAGGTAGTTGTGGGACGAGATGCCCGATTGTCGGGTGAGATGGTGTGCAGAATAGTGACAGGAACACTGATGGGGTGTGGCTGTGACGTGGTTAACATAGGATTGGCTACGACTCCTACAACCGAACTGGCTGTGACAATGGAAAAAGCAGATGGTGGTATTATCATCACGGCAAGTCACAATCCAAAACATTGGAATGCCTTGAAATTGCTCAACGAACGTGGGGAGTTCCTCAGCAAAGCGGAAGGTGAGGCGATGTTGAAGATGAGTGAAAGAGATGATATTAACTACACAGAGGTGGATGATTTGGGATTGTATGAGGAGAAAAATGACTATGTAGATAAACATATTGAGGCTGTGCTGAAACTGAAACTTGTGGATGTCGAAGCAATCCGTAAGGCTGACTTCAGCGTGGTGATTGACTGCGTAAACTCGGTAGGCGGCATTGCTATACCGGCGTTGCTTAAAGCGTTGGGCGTAAATAGGGTGGAGTGCTTGAATTGTGAGCCTACTGGCAGATTTGCTCATAATCCTGAACCATTGCCTGAGCATTTGACCGAGATAGCTGAGCATATCCGCAGAAAAGGTGCTGATGTGGGATTTGTGGTTGACCCTGACGTTGACCGATTGGCGTTGATTCAGGAGACAGGCGAGATGTTCGGCGAGGAATATACGTTGGTGTCAGTGGCTGACTACGTTTTGCAGCATACTCCTGGCAACACAGTGTCGAACCTTAGTTCGACAAGAGCATTGTCGGATGTCACAAAAGCAAGAGGCGGCGAATACAATGCTGCCGCTGTTGGCGAGGTCAATGTGGTCGAGAAGATGAAGGCAACCAATGCAGTCATTGGTGGTGAGGGTAATGGCGGCGTGATTTACCCAGAATGTCACTATGGTCGTGATGCACTGGTCGGTATAGCGTTATTCCTGACAAACCTGGCTAAGACAGGCAAAAAAGTCAGTGAATTGAGAGGTGGCTATCCTAACTATTTCATATCGAAAAATAGAATTGACCTCAAGCCTGGTATGGACGTTGACGGAATACTGACTGTAATCAAAGGTTGCTATAAACAGTTCAAAATTACCGATATAGACGGTGTGAAGATAGATTTTCCTCAAGGTTGGGTACATCTGCGCAAATCTAACACAGAACCAATCATCCGCGTATATTCCGAGGCAGGCTCAATGGAGCAAGCAGAAAAATTTGCCAATGCAATAATAGTCGAGATAAAAAGGATAGCAGGATTATGAAAATAGGAGTCTTTGCTGGGTCGTTCGACCCATTTACTGTTGGTCATAAAACTATTGTTGACAGGAGTTTGGAGCTTTTTGACAAAGTAGTTGTGGCATTCGGTATAAATCGAGCGAAGAAAGAGTATATGCCTCTGAATGAGAGAATGGAGAGAGTGCGTAAAGCCTATTCTGATAATCCTAAAGTTGATGTGGTCAGTTACGAAGGTTTGACTGTGGATTTGATGAAGGAAATTGGAGCACATTACTTAATAAGGGGAGTTAGAAATTCTATTGACTTTGAATACGAACGGAATATAGCTGATATCAACAGAAAACTGTTGGGAATTGAAACTGTGTTACTGATTTCTGACGGAAATGTGAGCCATATCTCGTCATCGTTGGTAAGAGAATTGGCTTCGTTCGACAAAGATGTAACAGATATGATAATCTAATATGGGAAAGAAAGGCATAATAATTCTCACAATTGCTGGTATTGTGATTGTGATACTTGTGGTTATTGTACTTAATCTTACTCGCCAGATGAAGCAGAAAGATGTTGAGATGGCTGAGATGGTGGAGCAGATGGAGTATGAAAAAGAGGAACTCGCTAACGAATATGCAGATGTTGCAATCGAGATGGAGGGAATATCGTATAAAATCAATAACGATTCGTTGTTAGAGCAGATTAACAAAGAACAGAAACGCATTCAGGCTTTGCAGGAAGAGTTGAGAACTGTCAAGGCAACTAATGCAAGAAGGATAAAAGAATTGAAGGCTGAGTTGGCTTCTGTCAGAAAAGTGCTGACCTATTATGTGGCGCAAGTTGATTCATTGTCAAGGGTCAATTTACAGTTGCGAAGCGAGAATGAACAGTTGGGAGCGCGTTATCAGGAGGTTACTGACGAGGTTCAGCGTGTGACGGAGGAACGCGAGGTGTTGCAGGAGAAGGTTAACATAGCATCGCAACTCGAAGCTCGTGACATAGTGGTCGAGGCACAGAAGAATAGCGGCAAAAAAGCTCGTTATGTCAAGAATGTGACGATGTTTGCGGTGTCATATAAGATACTGAAGAACAACACTGCGAAGGCTGGCAACAAGACAATCTATATGAGAATTACTTGCCCGGACGGCAATGTATTGCACAAGCAGATAGGTGATAAATTTACATTCGAGGACAGACAGATATATTATTCAGCAAAGAAAAACTTTGAGTATGCTGGCAAAGAGATGGGCGATGTTTTGTACTACAAGGTGACGGAGACATTGCTGAAGGGAACTTACGAATTTGAACTCTTTGTTGATGGACATTTGATAGGAAGCAAAAAAGTTGTGTTCGAGAGATGAAGCAATGGTTCGAGCGGTTGATGCAGTGGGTCTTTGACTTTCTGCCATTGCAACAAGTGATTCGTTATTGCATTTCGGGTACATTATCTACTATTGCCGACTTTGCTGTCACAGTGGTGTTGAAAGAGTATTTGGGTGTGATACCGAGGATTGCTGCAGTGTGTGGCTTTTTGGTCAGCATTATGATTTCTTACACTTTTGCTACCTTATGGATTTTCGACGAACATAGGTTCGACAAACGGATATACGAGATATTAGGGTATCTTTTTGTGACCATAGTGGGGGCAGGACTGACGTGGAGCATAATGTATCTCGGCGTAAACTTGATAGGAATACACTACATAATTGTCAAGGTTTTTGCCGTCGGCGTGGTGACAATATGGAACTTTTGCGCTAAGAAAGTATTGGTTTTTACTCGAAAAAAAGATTGAAGTGATTGTTTGATGATTGCTAATGTGTTGAGAATAAGGTTGAAAAAATAATTTGAAAAAAAGTCACGTAAATAGTTGGCAAAATCAGAAAAAAGTCGTACCTTTGCAGTCGCAAAATTAAAGGCCTATTCGTCTATCGGTTAGGACGCAAGATTTTCATTCTTGAAAGAGCAGTTCGATTCTGCTATAGGCTACTCGTTATTTAAAGTACCACGTAAGTAAATGTCGAAAATGCTGAAGGATCCTCTCTCCGTCAGCGTATTGAAAAAGTAAAACAAAGATGGCTAATCACAAATCATCTGTAAAACGTATTCGTCAGACTGAGAAACGTCGCTTGCACAATCGTTTCTATGCAAAAGTAACTCGTAATGCTGTCCGCAAACTTCGTGCTTGCAATGAGAAAGCAGAAGCATCCGAGATGTTGCCAAAAGTAACCTCTATGTTGGATAAATTGGCTAAACGCCGCATTATTCATCCTAACAAGGCAGCAAACCTCAAATCAAGTCTGGCTCGCTACATTAACCGCCTGGGTTGATAATTGATGTTAGAAAAGACAAATCCTCGACATTTTATGTCGGGGATTTTTTGTTATGGGTGCTTCTATTAAGGGTGGTTCTATTGTAACCGACTGACAACCTGTCAAGATGCTAAAAGAAACTCCTGAAACACCCAAAAAGTTTATTTGTCACTTGTCTTTATTTTTCTTTCTTAACGGTGAATTTATAGAACTTACCTTAATAGCCCCCCTAAAATAATCAATAAAATTTTTTTCAAAAACCCTTGCATATATCAAAAAAACTCCTTACCTTTGCACAACCTACTCCATACGGACAGTGAATATGATTATCAAACATTTACAATCAAACCAACAACAATATGCGTGACTATACCTTCGACAATATGCCAATCGTCTCA
>JAGHVI010000105.1 GCA_018064385.1 Candidatus Minthenecus merdequi | reverse complement strand
ATAATGGCCATGAGAATAAGCGATCAGACCTGCGTCGTACAAACGAAACTCGCCAGTATTTTTGTCAATATACCGCTCGTCTGCCTGCACGTTAACGACTTTCGCCAGGAACATATGATGAGATCCTAATTCTTTAACGTCCACGACTTTGCATTCTATAGACAAAGGACTTTCGTCAACAACAGGAGCCTTAACAACGACACCTTTCACAGGGGTAAGACCAGTCTCACTGAATTTATTGAATTCTCGACCACTCTTCACGCCACACCAATCTGTAACCTTTGCCATCTTCTCGGTCGTGAGGTTTATGACAAACTCGCCTGTCATACGCAGCAATTCGTATGAGTATCTTTCCGGTCTAACGCTTATGAAACACATTGCTGGATTAGTACATACAGTACCAACCCAACCAATCGTAATAAGGTTCCAATTATCAGGAGAATTACCGCAACCGACCAAGACAGCGGGTAACGGATAAATCATAGTACCAGGTTTCCAATTCTGTTTCATTTTTACAATATTGAGATAAACATTAGGGTAGTTCTATTAATTATGTTTTTAAGTTGCAAGTGGATGGTTCGTGATTGGACCTAATTATATAAATGTTATTGTTTTGTAATAGAAAAATTTTCGTCACTTATCCATTGTTTTCCTTTTCTCAACCAGTTTTCGATAAAGAAAATTGCATCTTCCACATAGATATTACCGAAAGAAGATACTTCGTGTTCTGCCCCAATAAACCTGCGAATTTTAACTGGGTAGTCATATTTCTTAAATCGCTTTGCCAGACTGTTAGTACCGAAGAATCCAAGTAAGCCAAATTGAATAGAACCATATATGACAGTCTTATCTTTTGTACCATGATATAACATTGTAGGAGCTGGACTATGTTTAGACCATTTAACTTTTCCGTTCCTCGAAAAAATTGCCCCAGCATAAGCCATCACTCCATAAAATCTAAAATCCTCAGGTAATTCTTCGGTCCACTTACTTCCATTGGCATGACAATAGTCTGCATTCAATGCTGTTACAGCACCTGCACTGCAACCGGTTATAATAATTTTATCTTTGTCTATACCCCACTTTTGTCCGTTATTTATCAGAAAAACCACTGCACTTGACAAATCCTCAACTGCAATTCTCATAGCATTCTCGAACTCTGAAATCGAAGCATTCACCTTGGCTTTAGTTGTATCATCTGATACAATTCCCAATCTATAATCAATGGAAACTGTTGTAAAGCCACGCTCCTGCATCTTTTTGCAATATTCTACAGCTCGCTCACCGTTACGGCTACCTGTATAAAACCCTCCACCGAACATATATATTATTGTCTCAGGTTGACGATTCTGATTATCCGCCTGATAAATGGTCATTTTCAATTGTCTGTCATCTTTTATTGCAAAAGTTGCAGTATCCTGAGCTGCTACTCCACAAAGATTGAAACACATCACAACAGTAAATATTATTGCACGTTTCTTTTGGGGCATCTTGCTGCTTGTCAGTCGGTCACATAGCCCGCTATGTTCCCTTCTTCCGCACAGCAATTTGCTCAAAACAAACTTCAAAAACCCGCAAAATGAATTTATAGAACTCACCTTGAAAATCTTAGTTTTAACCCACTCATAATTATTTAACATTTTATAACACATAAAACTCTTTCTATATAAAATTTTTTATATATCTTTGCGCCCAAAAAGGAATTTATATGAAATCAAATTCAGAATACCGCAAAACTGCACTTTCGTCACTCAAAAACAATTGGACAAAGGCTGTAATAATTAGTGCTATCTATTTAACAATATGCAATTTATCATTAGTTTTCAATTACATTGCCATCAACTCAACAATGCCAAGTTTTATTAATGGTTTGAATTTAATTTACGAATGTTTAGTAGTATTACCAATCACGTTTGCGTTTATTGTTATCTTTCTAAGAAAAATCAGAAAACCAGAGACAGACCTTATATTATCATTATTTACCCATTTTATTTCAAATTACGGCAGGGCATATTTAGGAATGTTGCTGCTATTCCTTATTATTTTCTGTTTTGTCATTGGAGTCTTTACAATCAGTATTGCATTAGCATCCATACCATTCACACTGCTTGACATTCCTTTGGGTTGGTCAAATATTTTGGACATTCATTCAATTTATGGATTAGCAAATATTTTTCGCTCTACCAATCTTTTATTATATTTCTTGCTTTGCTGTATATTCTTCACCATTGCAGTTATTCCAATGATTATTTACATATACAAGATTTGTCTCTTTCCATTCATCATTAAGGACAATCCTGACATTGGCATTCGCGAAGCATACCATCATAGTAAAGTGCTAATGAAAGGTCACTGCAAGCAATTATTCCTTCTTGATTTATCATTCATTGGTTGGTATTTGCTCTGTCTGCTGACCACAGGCATTGGTCTTCTATGGGTTATTCCATATCAACAAACCGCACGGGCGCATTTCTACAACGAACTGAAGCAAGAATACGACAATTCTCAATACCTATCATTCAAGTGATTATAGAGTGGGTCTATTAATTATGTTTTTTAGGTTACAGACGGTTAAGTTCATAATTGGACGCTTTTGAATTTATTTTTTGATAAATTATGCTGCACCTCAGCAAATGAGCAAGCTCTTTGCTTTCGGTTTGTCGTCAGTTCAGTCGGTCACAATGCCCGCATTTACCTCCGTCGCAATCAGAGATTGCTCCCCTCGCTGCGGCTGTTTTGCTAAAAAGCAAAACTATAAATGTCTTGCTACGCCCTTCCTCCGCACAGCAATCTGCTAAAAATAAACGTCAAAATTGTCTCAACCTAATTAATTGAACCATCCTATACAAAAAATTTGTTTTTTTGTTCTTGTTTCTCTTCAGTTTTTCTTGCCACAAAAACTTTCTTGCCACTATAAGGGTCAATCCCAGCATAGAACATTTCTGTGGCGTATGTCATGGGAGTTGGAGTAAAGTCCTGCACTTGTTCAAGTCTAAAATCCAATCTTCTGACTATCTTAGACAACTCCAGCATATCCTTCATCTCGCACCCTGGGTGAGATGAAATGAAATAAGGTATAATCTGCTGCCGCAATCCCTCACGGACATTTATCTGGTCGAAAATCTCCTTGAACTTATAGAACAGCGAGAAAGACGGCTTTCGCATCATACCCAACACCTTGTCGCTGGTATGCTCTGGGGCGACCTTTAGTCTTCCGCTCACATGGTTGATTATCAGTTCGTCAATATACTCACGATTGACCGCATCAACCCTCTTATCGCCTGTTTTGTGCATAGCCACATCATATCTCACCCCACTACCGATAAACGATTTCTTTATGCCTTTTATTGCATCAACGTCCCTATACAGTTTCAGCAAAGCGCTGTGGTCAGTATTCATATTAGGGCAAATCTGCGGCCATGCGCAGGAAGGGCGATGGCATTTCCTGCACATAACCTCATCCTTGCCCCTCATCATATACATATTGGCGGAAGGACCTCCCAAGTCACTCAGATAGCCTTTGAACTCAGGGTCTTTCATAATCTCCTTTATCTCACGCAGCACTGATTCGGCACTTCTTGACACCACAAACTTGCCTTGATGCATCGAAATGGTACAGAATGCGCAACCGCCCCAACAACCACGGTGGGTGTTAACCGACCAACGTATCATGTCAAAAGCGGGAATCCTCTTACCTGCATATTTAGGGTGAGGCAACCTGGTGAACGGCAACTCGTAAATTCTGTCCATCTCCTCAGTAGCAATTGGAGGAAACGGAGGGTTCACCACAACGTCCATATCACCGACACCCTGCACTAGCACTGTGTCATTCAACTTGTTGCTTTCCTGCTCAATTATCTTGAACGTCTCGACAGCCACTCTCTTATCCTTAGCACACTCCTCAAAGCTATGTAATCTCAGTTCACCTTCATTATTCTCACGTCTTCTCAGAAAAGCCGTCTGCCTAAGTTTCTTGCACTCCTCAATTCCCCCACCTTCGTCAAAAGTACGGCAAATCTCCCTCGTAATCTTTTCCCCCATACCATACGACAACAAATCTGCCCCGCATTGAGCCAAAACAGAAGGCATATATTTGTCGTCCCAATAATCATAATGCGCCAGACGTCTCAGCGAAGCCTCAATTCCGCCAATAATCACCGGGACATCAGGGTATAGTTGTTTTAGAATCTTGCAATACACGATGGTAGCCCTGTCAGGTCTCGCACCATGACGGCCGTCAGGTGTGTAAGCATCATCATGTCTCAACCTTTTAGCCGCCGTGTAATGATTCACCATACTGTCCATCGCCCCTGCAGTCACAGCGAAAAACCTGCGAGGAGCGCCGAATTTACGGAAATCCCGCCAGTCGCCATGCCAGTCGGGCTGAGGCACTATGGCAACACGCCAACCGCAATCCTCGATAATTCTGCCAATAATAGCAGCACCGAACGAAGGGTGATCAACGTATGCGTCGCCAGTGAACAGCACCACATCAACATCATTCCACCCACGAATTTCAATTTCCTTCTTGGTTGTGGGCAACCAACGTTTCAAATCTACAGCCATATCACAAAACCAATATCACATAGCAAGCATTTACAAAACCTGCTGCCATCAAACATCTATTATAAGATTCTCCACTATCAGACCTTATTGTCGTCACAAACATATAAATAGCAGGCAGAATCACAGTCATTTCCCAACCAAAGCCGAATGCAAAATATGCAAAAACAGGCATCAACGCAACCTCTATGCCCATACCGACAAGAGCCACCGTCTTGCCGAAACGCACGGGGAAAGTCTTCTTACCAGCCAATCTGTCACCATCCATGTCCCTTATGTTATTAATCGCCAGCACGCACATGGAAATCAGACCACAAACTGCACCACCGAAAAACCCCTTCAATGCAACGTGATTCCAAAAGCCGACACTGCTCACAGAAGAAGCCCACTGAATATAAATTGTTCCCATCGTGACAACAAAACCATAATAGATGAAGACAAAAACGTCCGCAATTCCCAAATAAGACAACGACTTGCTTGTGGCAGTGTAAAGCCAAGCGAAAAATATAGCAGTAACTCCCACGACAGCAATCAACCATCCGCCAACCCATATCAGCCAAGCGCCACTAAGAATAGCAACACACAAAGCAACAAAACATGCTGTTTTCATCTCCTTCTCGCTGATCGTACCTTCAGCCAAAGCACGTTTGAACCCTGCCCTGCCCTTCTTATCTGTTCCTCGTTTATAATCATAAAGGTCGTTTATAAGATTTGACAATATTTGCAATGCCACAGCACTAACCAGCGTCACCACAGCATCAAACCACGAGAACACCCCACCGATCTTCAATCCGACCAAAACAGGACAAACGGACGCAAACAAAGTCTGCGGTCTGACTGTCCGAAACCATAAATTCACTTTATTCATTTGATTACCACTTTTTTTATTTCATTATTAGCATTAAACACTGGATAATCAACAAGGCGAACCTGTGCAGGGTTGATGGTGTAAACGCCTGGATAACGCTCGTTGAGACGAACCTTGAAGATGTGCTTGCCCTCGCGCAACTGATAGCAGTAGATGTTGACGCGGTCACGGTACTCCTCATGGTACATTTCGGACATGCCACGTTCCTGCCTGTCGGCATAAGAGCAACCGGCTGGGATAGGGATAGAGACTATGACGTTCTCTGCCGTTTTCTCGACGGTAACCTCAACGGTCATAATGCCTTTGTCGTACGAGGTGCTGATGACCATGCCGTTGCCCTGCGCTTGAGGATTTGTGTTCCACCAGTTCTGTTCAGTGGATATATAGACATCCCTGCGACCTTTGTAGTCGATTTCAACCTCGGAGTTGACGGTAGCGTGGTATGGCAGCCGCTCAAGCACCTTGCCGCCAACGCTCATCTGCCACAGCACATCCTCAGCGGCTATCGGCTGACCTTGCCACAGAGTGCTGACAATCTGCATCTCCATATACTCGCTAAGGAAGCCCTTGAAGCCGTACTGAAGCAGCCACCGCTTGATGTTTTTGCACTCCTCACGGTTGCCATGGTCAAGGAAATATCTGTATGCCTGCAAGGTTGTGCCGACCTCCTCGCAAGTAACGCAACGCCAAGGGTAATTGCCGTCACGGAAACTATAATAACTGCCGTTGGTGTATGTGATGTGCCGCATAGTGTCGAAACGCACCTCACTGCCCTCAATCATCTGTTTGTCAATGCGCAGAGACGTGCTTTTGATGCTGTCGTCAGGTATAGTCTTAGAAATTTCAATAGCAATCCTGACATCGCCAATCGTCCTATAGAGCCGTGCAATATTGACAAGTTCAACCCAATTGCCACGGTTTTGCTCACGACGGATAGAGAGTTCCATCTCAAGGGCATTCTCGTTCTCCTCCCTGCCGATAGCCTCGAGCACCCTCTGGGTCACCCACAAAGAGCCTGCACCGTTGTTCTTGCCCCACCAACACCACATACCGTTGACACCACGGTTCTTACGGAGCGTCTTCTCAATGTTCTCAATCTCGCGCGAGTGTTCCTCGGTTTTTGGCAGCATCCGCAATGCCCTCAACCGATTTGCCATAAAATCGTTGGAGCCACACCAATCCTGCTCAGCCACGTGTCCGACACTGGACATCATCATCTCGCGAGCATCACCAAAAACGCCGACCTTCATCGAACCATACTCTGGTTTATAAGACAAAGTCAGAGTCGTGTCACTGTCCATCAACTGGTAACTGCCCTCAATCATATTCAGACCCTGAGGATATACCTTCACGCAACGCTTCTCGCCATCAGTCTTGTACGAGAACTGCATGCATAGCGAATCGTCCTCTGCCACAGCGCGCAACGTATCGCTCAGGTGTTCGCCCGTCACTCGGTCAACACCCACGCCGACAGCTCCGATGGTATCACCCTTGACGGCGAACCTCGGCATATTGAGTTTAGCCTCGTGCTGTTTTTCTGCCTTGACAACTGATGTTGCAACACCACGCTGTCTGCCCTTTATTGCAACGAACCATTCGCTCCACGAGGTGAGGTCGTCAGGGTATTTCACCTTCATTACCGCCCTACCCTCTTTGTCGGTCTTGCAGTCAGTCACGAAGAAAGCCACATCGCTGAAATCCTCCCTCATCACGACAGGCGTTTCAGTATGCGAAGACGTCCCATAAGCCATAACCATCACATTGTCAACCTCGGCATACTCCATTTCGGCATACTCTCCGCCAACCATAATGGCTTTATTCGCACTCATCGTCATATTTGACCGGAGCTGAGGTTTGGACTGTTTCTTACCTTTGTCTGCCTTGGTAGTTATAAGTATCACACCATTTGCCCCACGTGAACCATAAATAGATGTAGCCTCCTGCCCCTTAAGTACAGAGGTTGAAATAATATCCGATGGGTCAATAGAAGAGATATCGCCATCAAAAAGAATACCATCAACCACATAGATAGGAGATGTTGAGGAGTTGACTGAACCTATACCACGAATACGAATGTTGCCAGCATTATTTGGATAATAGGCTTTGCTAATACCCACTTTGTAACGTTGAGCTCTTTTTGCACAGAATTCCTCCATAAGTTTCCGCATTTGATATTCCAGTTCCTTATCAACAACGCCTTCGTCGTCACGGCAACTGCTTCTCACCCAGACCATTTCATCCTTACCGACATTTATGGTCAGCCGTCGTGTCACTGCTCCTTCATACATAAACAGCAACTCAACATCTTTACCGTTTGGCAGATAGAGTACCGATGTATTTGCCCGTCTCAGGCACCATTCGTCAGAGCCTTTGACACGGAAAGACACCTGAATCGGCATTTTCTCGTCCTTATTGTTTACCAGATAAACATAAACACAATGACCGTATTTCCTATAGATTTCGTCTTTGATATTTTCCTCCGTCCTACGCATTCTGTCAAGTCTGTCAACCCAGTTTCTTCTCAGTTCGTCAACAGTACAGATTGAATCGTCAAGATTCATTACCATCTCAGAGACAAAATCACTTTGGTTGTTCGGAAATTCATACTGTATGACCGTAGGGTCGTGCCAAAGTTGAACCTGTCGTCCACCGAGCTGTATGTTCTCACGTCGTATCACTCCATCGAGATTCACAGCACCGACACCGACACCTCCAGTGCCTGTCACATTATTCCACGAACCATCCACAGGTATCAGTTCACCGTCACGTTCAATGAAACTCTCGCCCAAAGCCTCGTAATTCAATACTCTATTGTTGAAGCAACGAATGAGCGAGGTTTCAAGTTGCGGTGAATTTTTGTGTACATTGCAAAGTTCTGCAGGTACAGCAACCCAGGTTTTGACGAATGATGAAGTATCGTTCAACGAGACGACGATATTGAAAATCGAGTCCCTGCGATGGAAAGAAATATGATTGTCGCCATAGGCACTGACTGCCACATAACGGTTACTGTGTCCTGGCAAGAAAGGGCGTCCATTTATCATAACGCACGACACAGGCAGTATCTCACCGTTCCTTACCAGTACAGGCACAATCTGGTTTTTTACAGTCGAAGGAGTTTGAACCGTCACGACAGAAGAGTGCGCATGTGTCAGTTTCCAGAACTGCGTGCCAGTAGCCTCAATCATCTCAGCCAGCCGCAAATCGTTAAGGTTCTGAAGATATTTCTTGTAGTCATATCCTTGCGCACTCAAAGAATAATAGTTGAGGTTTTGTCTTCGTGTCAGGTCTGGATTGTCGGGTTTATATCCCAGTTTGCTTGTAGCGGCAAGTGCTGTGAGGTCAACATCAGGGACAGGACGACCCTTGCTGTCAGTAACCCTGACAGTTATCTCATCCTCCTCGCCAGGTTTGACGTTCTCTCGCTGCACAACCGAAACTTTCAGCATATCACTACTGTGGTTAATTTCCGAACTAAACTTCTTGCCATTTTTGTTCACCACGCAGATGTAGTCAGCCATTCCACTCTCGGCGACATTCCAATCCAACGAAGTATCGCGACCTGATGCTATCTCCTTTCCTTTCCTATAAATCACCCAGTTGAACAATTCACCATTGCCGTCAAAACTGAATCCCACGCTGTCAGCGGTCTCCCTGTTTATGATATGGGACATCATTATCTCTGTGTTCCCAGCTACCGCACGTGTGTCATTCTGTTTGGATGATGGATATTTGCAAAAAGCATATGCTGCTCCATTACTCTCCTCACCTTCCGCCGTTCTGACGTTCCATCTCACACTTATACCCATATTGGCCTTTGGCAAACCTGCCGTCGGCACTTTCAGCATCACCTCGCCTTTCTCAATTCTGACAGTGTCTATTTTCGTTTCTTTGGTGGACAGACGCACCAAGTCACCCTCGAAACTATCCACACCATCCACATTCCAACTGCCCCACGCCAAACCGTCCATAATCTCCTTTCCCCTCTCGTCCACGGCGTTTATCCTCACCTTTACAGTATCTCCATACACGACATCTCTCTCTTCCAATTTATCAGTGACAATCAACGATTTCAACTCGTAATCCTCGTATCTGAAACTCAAATTGTACTCATCTTTCTTGTCTGTCCTAGCAGTTATCAAATAATACCCGCCATTAGTCAATTCAAATGAATCAGTCAGTAACGTCTCGCCTGTCACCACCCCATACTTGTCTAGTTTGCCGATATGCACGATATTATCATCAATATCCACGACAACATTTCCCTTGCAAGGCTTACCCTTTTTGTCAAGCATTACGAACTTCCATTTTATAATATCGCCAGGCTTATACCTATTTTTATCTGTAATTCCCCAAGATAACATAGGCGTAATCCACTTGTTTTTCGCATAATAGCGGTAGCGGTAGCCATATTCTTCATCCATTTTCACATATCGCACATAACCATCCATTTTCACCCTAACCATCATCTCGTCAGCCTTGTTGCTCGTGGTGAAAACGAATCCTCCATCACGCTCGCTCCACTTCATCTTGCGGCTGTGCTTTATCCGTCCAAGGGTATATATCAATTTCACCTCGGCATCACGAACATCGCACAATATGGACAAATCTTTCGTTAACTTAACCAACACTCTTTTCATACTTGACGAACGTTTGGCTCTGATAACGTCATTATTGACTGAAACCTCGAATGGTGGGTTGTTGACAGCCTTGACAATCACAGCATTCTTATCCTGACATACCCAAGCCCACAGACCCTGGGCAGTGTCTTTCAGAACATTGAACGTATCAATGTCGTAAACGCCCACCATATCGCGCATTAAATCCAGTCCAACGGTCTTTTTGTTGTCCAACAAATTTTCCATTTGCTTCTTAGAGAGACGGAACTTATAGCATTTTCCACTATTCGTCTGTATTTTTTGGCAATAAGCCTGATTGCTAACATACAACATCATCATTGCTGTTAGTAATATTGAGATTATCTGTTTCATATCAAACTATTATAGGGTGGTTCTATTAAGGGTGGTTCTATTAATTATGTTTTTAAGTTACAAGGCGAATGGTTCATTGTTGGACGCTTTTGAGTTTATTTTTTGATAAATTACGCTGCACCTCAGCAAATGAGCAAGCTCTTTGCTTTCGGTTTGCAGTAATTTTGCA
>JAGHVI010000184.1 GCA_018064385.1 Candidatus Minthenecus merdequi | reverse complement strand
AACAAAGCCCGTGCAAACTGGTCAACACCTCTTGCAGCCTCACGTCTGATGAGTGTTTTCCACGACAACCGCAATGTCAACCCTTACTTCAGCTACCTGTGGAACACTATGTCGAAATGCAGGACAGGCGAGAACCGCATTCCACGACACCTCATCGACCCAGGTCTTACCATTGTACACAAAACAGGCACAGGCGGCACTCTTGCTGACGGTACAGTATTCTCGGTGAACGACGTGGCATGTATCGTACTCCCTGACGGTCGTCACTATTTCCTATCTGTACTGGTCAGTGATGCGCATTGCCAGTTTGCCCAATGCGAGGAGTTTATAGCTAATGTTTCCAAGATTATCTACGATTATGTGACCGAATGAAAGGCTGTTTTTTCATAGACCGTACCTTCGACCTGAGACGCAGTATGATTACTGAGCTTCTGTCGTCCGACTCGTTCAGAAATTCGGGCTTCACCATTCACATCAACACGACAAAAGAGATTTTTATCAATAAATGGAATGACATTTCGTACGAATTGGATGAGTCAGACCCCCTCAGCGTCCTCGCTTCGTCGCTGCATTCCCTCAACTGGCTGCCCAACGAGATTCTGTTTGACGGCGAGCAGACTGATTATTCAGACATCCGCAACCTGATGAAAAGGGTGGGGGAGAATGCCGTGCTCAATTCCATCTTCTGCCTTCCTTCAACCACCAATCTGCCTTCAGACTACGGCATCGAGCAAATCCGCCCTGCGTGCGAAAGCATCCTCCGCCAACCCCCACATCGCCCCATTCGCAATGGCGAGCAGGTTTCGTGGCGCAACCTTCTTCCAGACGACCATTGGAACTCAATCATTATAGCCGACGGCTATATACTGAAGGACAAAATCACCATTGACCGCAACCTGATTCCCATCCTCGACAAAGGTCATTCGCGCACAGAACGCCTTCAGATTTCTATCTTCACACAATTCACAAAAGGTGACCGCATAGTTGTTTGGAGTGGTGCATTCAACTACCTCAAGCAACGTTATCCTAAGGCAAGTATCGAAATTATTGATGTCCGCAACGCTTCGCGCGAGATTCACGACCGCAATATTATCACTAACCATTATATGCTCTATGTTCCAGGAGGTTGCGACCTACTTGATGCTAATGGTCATGCAACAAA
Source organism: Candidatus Minthenecus merdequi (assembly GCA_018064385.1). Taxonomy (GTDB): domain Bacteria; phylum Bacteroidota; class Bacteroidia; order Bacteroidales; family Paludibacteraceae; genus Aphodosoma; species Aphodosoma merdequi. Next base: position 1,827 of record JAGHVI010000184.1, on the reverse strand, counting down.
ACGCACATTGCTTGCTTGTTATCGTCTTCCTTTATTCTTTGAAATGGTTTCTGACGAGTTTATTTTTCTCTGTCAATCGATGCATTCCTATAGAATAAGTCCTCTCAAACTCCTATCAAAACCCACAAGTTTCAAAAATAGAATTATCTTCTGATTTTCTTTGGAAATCTCAGAAAAAATCCGTACCTTTGCGCCTTCATTTTTGACATCTGAATACGCAATGAAAAGTATCTCCTTCAATCCGCGAATGTTCTCAACATTACGCAATTACGACCGCCGAACGTTTCTGGCAGACCTTATGGCTGGCATTATTGTTGGCATCGTTGCACTCCCTCTTGCTATTGCATTTGGTATAGCCTCAGGCGTAACTCCCGAGAAAGGCATTATCACAGCTATTATCGCAGGCTTTCTGATATCATTCTTCGGGGGCTCGAAGGTTCAAATCGGTGGTCCAACAGGTGCATTCATCGTCATCATCTATGGCATTATTCAGCAGTATGGCTTGAGCGGACTGATGATTGCCACAATCATGGCAGGTGTTTTTATGCTGCTCCTCGGATTCTTCCGCCTTGGCACAATCATCAAGTATATCCCTTACCCTATAGTTGTTGGCTTCACAAGCGGTATAGCACTTACAATCTTCACCACGCAGATTAAAGACCTTTTCGGACTTACGATAGAGGGTGGCGTGCCTGCCGATTTCATATCAAAATGGGGTGCTTATTTCGTAAATCTCGGTTCAATAGACCTATGGAGCACTGGCGTAGGTATTCTGAGTATTATCATTATAGCCCTCACACCAAAATTTTCAAAAGTCATTCCTGGGTCGCTTATAGCCATTGTGGTTATGACCCTCGGCGTCTATCTGTTGAAGCTTAACGGAATGGCTCTCAGCGTCGAGACAATCGGTGACCGCTTCAGCATAAATGCGCAACTGCCACACGCTGAAGTTCCTTCGATGAGCTGGGTGACGCTCAAGGGGCTAATCTCGCCTGCCATCACCATAGCAGTGCTTGGCGCAATAGAGTCACTTCTCTCAGCCGCTGTGGCAGATGGTGTGATAGGCGACAAACACAATTCAAATCAGGAACTTATGGCACAGGGTATAGCCAATATCGTCTGTCCTATCTTCGGTGGTATCCCAGCTACTGGAGCAATTGCACGTACAATGACCAACATCAATAACGGAGGTAAAACCCCTGTGGCAGGTGTCATCCACGCCGTAGTCCTTCTGCTGATTTTCCTATTCCTCATGCCGCTTGCCAAGTTCATCCCTATGAGCTGCCTGGCGGGCGTTCTGGTTATCGTCTCATATAACATGAGTGGCTGGCGTACGTTCCGTGAGATGTTCAACAACCCTAAGTCAGATGTTAGCGTCTTAATTATAACATTCTTGCTCACTGTGATTTTTGACCTTACAATAGCCATCGAAGTTGGACTTGTGCTTGCTTGTCTTCTTTGTATGCGCCGTATGGCTGAGACCACACGCGTCTCTGTAATCACCGATGAAATAGACCCTAACAACGATACTGACGCCACAATCCACGAAGAACCACTCTCTGTTCCCGAGGGTGTGGAGGTTTATGAAATCAACGGTCCTTATTTCTTCGGTATCGCAAACAAGTTCGAGGAGATTATGTCCGACACTCGCCGTACCAAGAACCCTAAAATCCGAATAATCCGCATGCGTAAGGTTCCGTTCATCGACTCAACCGGTCTTCACAACCTTGAGAACCTTGTCACGATGTGCCATCGTCAGAATATCAGAATTATCCTCTCAGGTGTCAACGGCACTGTCAAGGAAGACCTAATGAAGAACCACTTCGA
>JAGHVI010000036.1 GCA_018064385.1 Candidatus Minthenecus merdequi | reverse complement strand
CATGGATTATGACGAAAATGGTCCTGTGCCTTGGGGTATAGAAGAGACTACAGGTGATGATTTGAAATACGGTCATTTAGAAGATTATAGGACTGGCAAATGTCAGTGTTGATTGAACTTATCTATATGATAATAGTAGGGATGGCGAATTGCCTCGTTTGCTGTTCAGAACATCAAATGGTAAGCTGGCAAAAAGCTATACTGATAATATTCCAAATTGGGCTTATTCTTTGTTGAAGACCGTATCTAATCCGCAAAGCTCTGCCCGATATGACTAAGGTGCTGGAACTTATAAGCAAAAAAAGAACAAGATTTCATCAAAATAGAGGATTATCTGAAACCTGGCAAGGATTATTCGATGTTTTTACAGGTCAATAACATCTCTTTATCCAATATTCAAGAAAAAGATTATAGATGGAGTAAATGCCTTGTTCCATTGTTACAAAATCCTTGTCGAGCAGTCCTCGTATGGCGGATTGTACAGAACTGGATGACGACAGGCGATTGCTGTGGATGAAATTTGATGAGGTAATGGATTTTGAAGGACCAGACTTGGCAAGTGCAACAAGCAGTGCCTTTTGTTTCTCTGGAATACGGAAAAGAGTCTCCTTGAAACTATATTCCAAAGTATCCAAAATGTAGTTGAGTGCACTGTGAACATCATCAGGAGTGCATGTCTCGCCTACGGCTGTTTGCGAGAAGAGTGTGTTGTAAAGTTTCTGGGAATACCAGGTAATTCCACGGCTGTATGAATAGACAACTTCGGTTACACCAGAAGCAAGATGCTTCCCCGCTGCCTCGAAATGATAACGTGCAAAAGCATCGTATTTGTCAATGTCGATGACATCAAGATGCATGACTGAGACACTTTGGAAAAAAGGTCTTGCTGCAGATGTGAACATTTCACTCATGACATGTCTCTGACTGCCAGCAAAAATGAAACGTGCATTGTGACAGCGTTGTATGTATGTGCGGAGTGTAGCTTCGATGTTCTTTTCGGGGTATTGTGATATCTGCTGAAATTCGTCAATGGCCACAATGCATGGACTTTCGGCACGTTCGAGATAGTCGAAAATCTCGTCGAGCGTTGTCTCGGGGTGGTGGATGTCACCTACCTGTACGTTAAACGATGGTTCGCCCATAGGAGAGATTGTAATGCCTGCTTGTAGCGAATGAACAGCATCCCAGAAAGAATGCAACATTTTGAGCCCTCTTGGCTTTAGCCGGCGTACAATCTCCTGGCTCATGCGGAAAGCCAGTTCTGAAAGAGAACAGGTGTCGTAAATGTCGATGAAAAAAGTCAGATAACAATTCAAATCATCTTGCCCAAAACAATGGTGAATCAGCCCAGATTTTCCAATCCTGCGTGTTGCAATGAGAGCAACGTTGTTGCCATTTACTATTTCGTTACAAAGTCTATGTGTTTCTGCTTCCCTGTCGCAGAAATATTCGGCACCTTCGTATCCGCTGATTATAAATGGATTAACTGGTTGTTTTGTCATTTTATTATTTTGTAATAATGCAAAGATAATAATTTACTGCAAAGGTACGTTGTTTTTCTGACATGACCAAATAAATTGGTGAAAAAAACATCGGAAAATGTTAGGTCAGTTCAGAAGAAAAGTGTGATTCTGCAACGTGATTTTCACGAAAAGTGTATATGGGAGGTTCTATTAATTATGTTTTTAAGTTACAAGGCGGATGGTTCATTGTTGGACGCTTTTGAGTTTATTTTTTGATAAATTACGCTGCTTTTGCTAAAGCGACTTCCTTCGCACCTCAGCAATACAAACAAAGTTTGATTGCTTTCGGTTTGTCGTCAGTTCAGTCGGTCACATAGCCCGCTATTTACCTCCGTCGCAATCAGAGATTGCTCCCCTCGCTGCGGCCGTTTTGCTAAAAAGCAAAACTATAAATGCCTTGCT
>JAGHVI010000199.1 GCA_018064385.1 Candidatus Minthenecus merdequi | reverse complement strand
CATTACTCAGCAGGTGTAGCTGGTACTGGCTTGCAGCAAACAACCTGAATATAATACTCAGAAAGATAAGCTTTGCCTTCAACTGAATCGCGCTCAGCAATTTGCTCAAGCATACCCTGAAGTTTCATCATTGGACAGCAAGCTGAATCATTTTCGTGATTCTCTGCGCAGCACTCATGCTCGCCTTCGTGTTTCTCGCATCCTTCCTTTCCGCAGCATTTTTCACCGCCCTTGCCTTCGCAGCACTCTTTTTGTGCCTCTCCATTAGCAGCAGCAATCGAGTCAGCCTGCATTTTTGCTTGAAGTTCTGCAATCATTGCATTGATGTCGTCTGCTGTGGTCTGTTTTTCGCAAACAATACCCTTTACGCGAACAACTTGACCCATAAGTGCCTGATCAAATACTGAATCCCATACGCATTTGAACTCAGCTCCTGCGAACATCATCTTTGTCCCAGTGCACTGGCAAATGTGCTCTACTGTACCTTCAATGAGGATTGTGTCACCAACGAGTGCCTCAATTGAGTCGTTAACTGTTGCTACTTGCATAGCTGCTTCTTCTTCAACTTTTTCACTGCATGACATCATTGTGCCAAATGTGAAGGCGATGGCTAAAGCCATAAATCCAAAAATTCTCTTTTTCATTGTAAAAAATGATTAGTTATTTGTATTGAATATTTGTTGATTGCGTGATTGTTTGATTCCTCACGAAATCGGCTGCAAAGTTACAATATTTTTCTCGTTTGAAAGCACTTTTTCTCAAAAATATTTTATATCTTTGCAAACATTTTTATCTGACACGTCTTATGAATAATCTTTTATATCGAATATTCATCAATGATAGAATTATCAATGTTGCTATTCTATTGAATATCACTACTATTGTTATTGAAGAGTATGGCTATTCTTCTCCAATCGTTACCTTTGTTGACTATACTACGATTTTTTTCTTCATATTCGAGATGTTGGTCAAACAAGCCAAAAACGGTTTTTTAAACTACTGGAAGATGGGTTGGAATAGGCTCGATGGCTCTCTTGTTATCCTCTCTTTGCCTAGCATAGGTGCTCTTTTCTTTCCTCATATTTTCAATTCAAATGCATCTTTCATCCTTAGCCTGCGTATCCTCCGTGTCTTCCGTTTTTTCCGTTTAACTCATTTCTTCCCTAATTTTTCTGCTATTGCCGAGAATTTCAAAAAGGCTCTTCGCGACGCAAGTGCCGTCATAATCATTGCTTTTATGATTATGATTATGTTCTCTCTTATATGTTGTTCGCTCTTCAATCAAACCACCCCAGAGTTTTTTGATACACCAAGCGGCTCCCTTTATTCTATTTTCAGACTCTTCACAATTGAAGGATGGTACGAAATCCCTGATGCTGTCGCTTCCCATTATTCTCCTCCAATCGCTGCCGCAATTCGATGCTTTTTCTGTTTTATTCTTATCCTCGGAGGTATTATTTGTATGTCTCTGATTAACTCTATCTTTGTTGATGCTATGGTTAGCGACAATAACGATGAGATGATAGAAAAAATCAACCGCTTAGAACAGAAAATTGATACAATTCTCAAGGAAAAGAACCTTGATTCTAACGAGTTCCCAGAGCAAAAGGAGTAACTATTTAGTCCACTTGAAAAAGTCTGAAAACGCACTTTTGTGATTAATTAATAGAACCACCCAACAATAAAAGAAGGTCGGATTCATATACTGAACCCGACCTTCTTTTATTGTTGTAAGTGTGATTATTCCTCTGTGATGACGTGGAGATTGATGTTAGCAGAAACTTCTTTGTGGAGTTTTGCTACTGCTACATAATCACCAACCTCTTTGATTTGCTCTTTGATGACAATGCACTTGCGGTCAACCTCGTGACCAAGTTTTGCAAGTTCTTCCGAAACCTGAAGACTATTGACTGAACCAAAGATTGTTCCTGTCGAACTTGTCTTGGTTGCAATTGTTACAGTGATGTTGTTTATCTTAGCAGCAAGTTCTTCGGCATTGGCTTTAATCTGAGCAAGTTTATGTGCACGCTGTTTGAGATTCTCTGCCAACACTTTACGAGCTGATTCTGTTGCGATAACTGCTTTGCCTGTAGGAATAAGGTAATTACGTCCGTAACCACGCTTAACGTTTACTATGTCGTCTTTGTAGCCAAGGTTAGCCACATCTTCTTTAAGTATGATTTCCATATAGATTCCTCCCTTTTATTTCATTAAGTCTGTTACGTATGGAAGCAATGCCAAGTGACGTGCACGTTTTACTGCCTGTGCAACCTTACGCTGATATTTGAGCGAAGTGCCGGTAATGCGGCGTGGAAGAAGCTTTCCTTGCTCGTTTAAGAATTTCTTGAGAAACTCAGGGTCTTTGTAATCAATGTACTTGATACCGCTTTTCTTGAAACGGCAGTACTTTTTCTTCTGGCTATCTACTGCGATAGGAGTGAGAAAACGAATGTCAGTGTTGTTTGCCATGATTATTTGCCCTCCTCATTTTTTTTGTTCATACGTTTCTGTGCATACTCCAATGCGTATTTGTCAAGACGGAATGTCAAGAAACGCATTACTCGTTCGTCACGGCGAAGTTGCAACTCAAATTTGGAAACAAGTGCTGGGTCTGCTGCAAACTGCAGCAAGCAATAGAAGCCCGTCGACTTCTTCTGAATAGGATATGCAAGTTTGCGCAAACCCCATTTCTCTTCGTTCTCGATTTCTGCACTGTTCTCTGTGAGAAAACTCTTGAACTTTTCAACTGCTTCCTTCATCTGCACGTCAGACAAAACGGGAGTCAAAATGAAAGCAGCCTCATAATGGTTCATCATAATGATTGTTTTTTGTTTGTTAATGAATTAGATACATATCTCCAAGCATAAGCTTGAAAATCGGCTGCAAAGTTACAACTTTTTTTTCATTCAACCAAACTTTTTACTATTTATTTTTTCCCTTAGTCAACTGATGACGAAAAAGTCGATGTGTGAATTTTTTTTCCATAAATATATTGTATTCTCAATTTTTATTATTAAATTTGCAGCATTATTGCTGTAAGTTACAATTAACATTTTATACTGTTACAATAGTATGAATATTAGGTCGTTATGGTATAAGCGCCCTTTCTGGATTAATAAATATACCATCACTTTTGTGATTTTCTTTATCTTTATCGCCTTTATTGACGAGTATAGTTTCTTGAAAAGATTTGAACTATACAGACAGCAGAAAAGAGTGAATGATGACATTGAGTTCTACGAGGAACGTATCTCAAAAACTGATGAGAATATTACTAACCTTTGCAAAAATGACTCAACACTCGAACGTTACGCACGCGAACAGTACTTAATGCATGCTGAGGACGAGGATGTTTTCTTAATCGAAGAACCAGAGTAAAATTACACATATTATATAATTATGAGAAGAGTATTCCTTTTTTTTATACTGTTAACGTTGAGTTTGACCTCTTTTGCAGAGGTCAATACTGAATTCGTCGCTCCTAATGACAGTGACTCTATTCCTCCTCAACGTGATATCGTGGTACTTGGTATTGACGAAAAATTAATATACGTCAACGAGTTGGGACTCCCACCAAACACAATGGTTGTTGACGTACTTACTATGTTCCCAGAGTTGCTTGATCGTAACATTAATGACATCTTAAATCGATACGATGTCCAACTTGATGGTGTGTCGGTCGGTTTTAATAAATATAATGTATTGGCTCATACGATGATTTCTGAAATCCATCATGTCGAGATTTCTACTGACCCTTCTGTGTCGCAATCTACCAGCGGCGTGGGTGGCGTGATAAATATTGTTACCTTGGCTGTCGATTCTGGCTTTTCTGGTCAAGTGTCGTTGGATGTTTCCTCTGATTTTAGAGTGATGCCGTCTGTCGCTTTGGCTTATAAAAAAAATAAGTTGACCATCTATGGCTCTGCTATGTTTAATTACTACGATTACAAGGAAGAAGAAAAAGAATCATTAGATTATTCAAATGCAGCAGAGTGGCGTTTCTTTAATAATTATTATAAAGGATTTAGCGAAGCATTAAAATTCGGTCTTGCATATCAATTCAATAAATACGACAAACTGACTTTTTGGGCTATACAAAACCTTGATAACTACACTGATTCAACTAGTCAAATGACTCATTTTGTGCAATATGTTGACAAAAATAAAACAGATATTGGTACATATTTAAGCGGTTATTCTTATCTCAATGCTCCTGCTCTTCATTCTCAGACAGATGTAATTCTTAAGTTTGAACGTCTTTACGACCGACGAGACCAAAAACTCTATGCTTCACTCACTTACAGCAATAATTATGCAAAAGACGAAAATATGTTTCTTTATTCGGGACTTTACAATGAAATGGAACGTAAATCTGGAGAAAAATACTCTAAATATATCAGCAGGCCACACAATATCTCTACTTCTATATACTACAGATTTCATCTCCTGCCTGAAAGTGCCGCACATATTCTTAAATTGAAACCAGGACTCAATTTCAATATGGGATTTGCAAATGGTACTGACTATTCAGTGCAAAATACGTATAAAATTTTTGATGACTTTACTCAGGATTATACACTAACCCCATATCTTACATTTAATTACGAATACTCTAAAATACAAATGGAGTTGTCGATGAAGTATCGTTTCAAGGTCAGACGGGGCAGAGGTGGTGATTCAAGTTGGCAAAATAATTTTTACAACGATGTTTTCGGAAATTTCAACTTCACTTATACCCCAGTGAAAAACCACCAATTACGTACTTCAACATCGCGTAGTATAACTACACCAAGCAATTTGCAGCTGTATAGCAAGAAGTACTATAATCAAATTGAGAATAAGTGGTATCAAGGTGTAAGTTCGTTGAAAGAACCTATTCTCTATAATGTTGATTTACAGTATTCTTACCAATACAGCAATAAACGTCACGAACTGCAGTTGAGCGCAGCTGTCGAATATGTAAACTCTGAAAACCTTATTTATCAAACAACAATTCCTGATACGTTAGGTGGAGCACCGACTGTAACCTGGAAGAATAGTGATGTTACCAATCATATCATCGACGGCAGAGTTTCGCTCTTCTGGCAGACAGGACTGCTTTCAGTAACTTTTGGTGCAAATTTCTACGACAATATCCAAAAACCTGAAAACTCCAATAAGCGTGATAATATGTTTTATTATAACCTGATGGTACTACCTGTACTCCATTTCGAAAAGGGCTGGATTGTCTCAGGACAATGTATTTACAATAGTCATATCTATCACGGCGATATCACTAAGGGAGATGTAGTATATATGGAGTTGAATGTTAGCAAAGCTTGGGGCCCTTGGTCGGCACGATTGACCTTCGAAAATACATACGATTATCTTTCGACTGATATACAAAAGTCTGGTAACGAAACAATCACCAAGGAGTACAATCAAAATCATTGCCAAATACTCGTTGGTTTCTCATACAAATTTGACAGAGAGAAGAAGAGAAAATAAATGTATAGAACCACCCTTAATATCACACGAAAATGGAGGCAATTTCAGCCTCCATTTTTTTTATGGGTGGTTCTATAAATTAGGTTGAGACGATTTTGAAGTTTATTTTTAGCAGATTGCTGTGCGGAAGAAGGGAGCATAGCGGGCTATGTGACCGACTGACAACCTGTCAACCTTTAATCAAAAAAAGAGTGTCGTATCAAAAATACAACACTCTTTTTCTATGAAATTTCATCTGGGGGTGGAAGATGGGACTCGAACCCACGACCCTCGGAACCACAATCCGATGCTCTAACCAACTGAGCTACGTCCACCATAAAACTTCCTCTCGAAAGCGTGTGCAAAGGTACGACATTTTTCGCATATATGCAAGAAAAACGATGTTTTTTTTCATAATTATTTTTTCGTCCGATTTGTTTGAGATTTAGAAATATTTTTAGTAACTTTGCAAGTCACGTCAAGAATTGCTCGTTCGGTTCTTAACTCTCTGATAATGATATTTCATCGCAATGACTATAACACAAATAAAACATAGATTGGCTCTCTCGATGAACGGAATATGTGCCGAAAAACTTCGTAATTCTTCATTGGGTTATTCCAAGACTTTGGGCGTTGACTGGGTCAGAATATGCGAAATCGCAACGGAATTTGACCGTGATTACGACATTTCTGTTCAACTTTGGAATTCTGAAGTGCGCGAACATAAACTTATCGCAACGTTGCTTTGTCCTCTTGATGTGATGGATTCTGTACGACTTCGCCAATGGATGAAGGGTGTCTCGAATTCTGAACTGGCTGAGATAATATCATTTGCTCTTCTGTCTAAAATTCCAAGTTTGATACCAGATTTGCTCGCTATGGAGGATTCCCAGAATGAATTGGAACGTTTGACCGCCTACCTTGCTTTGGGCAGATTTCATAATTTTACTAATCTAATGGATGATGGTATGTTGAATATGGCACGAAAAGGCATAAAAATAGAAGATCGCTCTAAATCATCATTCTTTCATGCTATATACTCTTTGGAACAATGAATATAAATAAATACATAGTTCAACTTTTGTCGAGATACGGCATGGCGAATGTACCGGGAGTGGGAACTTTCCGCCTCGAACATAAAAATGCTTACTTGATGGAGTCGTCAATTCTTCCACCTGGTGACTTTGTTGTCTTTGCTGAAAATACACAATGCAGAGATAATGCGCTTGCAGAGCTGGTGATGCGTGACCTGAGAATTAAATTCGAGGATGCGGTTAATTTGGTTGAAGAGTCGACTAAAGAACTCGATGTTAATGCTCTGATAGGGTGGAGTAGTCAACTCCCTGCCAATTATGGATTCTCCATAATACCTGTTGAAGAAATTCATCACCAAAACCTGTTCGCCAGTTTTGGTAAATATGCCGCAGCTGTGGCATTTGCTTTTTTCATTAACCTGACTGTCCCCGTTAACAATGTTTCGGACAACCACGTTGTTGAAGCTCGCTTGATTCCAGAATTTTTTGCTAATACCGAAAAAGAGGTCTCCGAAATCGAAATTATCGAAGAAACCGAACCAAAAGATTATTGTGTAATCATTTCTTCGCTGAACTCACGCGAGGATGCTGTCAATTGGATTGTAAACAAAACAGGCTGCGACTCAATGGAAATCATTGAACGTGATGGCCATTTTCGCATTTGTGCTGCAAGATTTGTTTCCTACAATGAAGCCGCTGATTTTATTAAGGAAGAAAATCTCACTGCTTGGGTTCTTCATTGCAAACAATTATGAAAAAACATATCCCTAATATCATTACCCTATCCAACCAAATGTGCGGAATTATTGCCGCTATCTTTGCGTATAACTATGATTTCCGCTTGGCTTTGCTTTTTGTAGTTTGTGGAGCATTGTTTGATTTCTGCGATGGTGCTTCTGCTCGGTTGCTGAAAGTCCAGTCGCCTATGGGCAAAGAACTTGATTCACTTGCTGATATGATTACTTTCGGTCTTGTACCCGGTATTGTGGCTTTTCGTCTTCTCTCTCCACTTGCTTCTGTATTTATTTTCATTCCTTACTTTGGCTTTTTGATAACTCTGTTTTCTGCATTAAGATTGGCAAAATTCAACATAGATTCTCGTCAAACATCATCGTTCTTAGGATTGGCAACACCTGCAAATGCCTTGTTTTGGCTCGGTCTTGCCAATCTCCAGTCTTTTAATGATTGGAGTCTGTTTTTATGTTCTCTGATATGTAGAGATTTTGACATCCTAATGATTTTATGTTGGACAATTCTTGCGTTGGTGGTTCTTACATCATTGCTTTTGGTATCAGAGATTCCAATGTTTTCGCTGAAGTTTCATAATTTTAGATTCAGAGAAAATTGGGTGAGGTTCGTTTTCCTTGCTTTATCTCTATTATTCTTAATCGTTTTCCACGAGTCTGGGCTCGTGTTTGTGATACTGCTTTATATAATAATGTCCATCACTTTGCGAAGGTGGTGTTAAAAAAATAATCTAATGAAATTCAAAAGAGTTCTTCTGAAACTCAGCGGAGAGTCGCTGATGGGTGAACAGAAATACGGCATAGACGATAAGCGTCTTGGCGAGTATGCTAAACAGATTTCTGAAATTGTACGCAGAGGTGTACAGGTCGGTATCGTTATCGGTGGAGGTAATATTTTCCGTGGACTGAGCGGCGCTGGTCGTGGTTTTGATCGGGTAAAAGGTGACCAAATGGGTATGCTTGCTACTGTAATTAATTCTCTTGCTCTTGCATCAGCACTTGACAATGAGGGTGTTAAGGCTCGTGTGCTGACAGCTGTAAGAATGGAACCTATTGGCGAGTTTTATACACGTGATAAAGCTATTGAGACTCTGGAACGAGGCGAAGTGACAATTTTCTCGGCTGGCACTGGTAATCCATATTTCACCACCGACACAGGGTCTTCCCTCCGAGGAATAGAGATTAAGGCTGACGTGATGCTGAAAGGTACACGCGTCGATGGAATATATACCGCTGACCCAGAAAAAGACCCTACTGCAACCAAGTTCGATGAGATTACCTACGATGAGATTTACAAGCGGGGTCTGAAGGTTATGGATCTGACTGCTACAACAATGTGTAAAGAGAATAACCTCCCGATTATTGTTTTTGATATGGACACTGTCGGTAATTTGATGAAAGTCGTAAGCGGTGAAAATATCGGCACATTAGTCCATAATTAAACTTTCTCTATGGGCTGGCTGAACAAAATAATTTTGGGTGGACTTGGTTTTACTATTGGAGGATCTATTGGCGCAATAATAGGAATTATTATTGCCAATTCAATTGATGGAGCATCCAAGTATTTTATCGGTGACGATAATTTTAACACTGAAGGTTGTGCTTCTCGCAAATACTCGCGCGAACAGACAACTAATGACTTCCGTATGGCATTTCTTGTCTTGTTCGCAGCAGTTATGAAGGCTGATGGCACAATAAAAAGGTCAGAATTGGATGTCGTCAAGAGATTTCTTGCTCAAAATTATGACGATGAGACAGCCACAGAGGCTCTGCATTGTCTTAAACAAATTCTCGAACAACACATTGATGTCATCGCCGTTTCTCGTCAGTGTGGCGAGAATATGAACTATAGTACACGCATACACTTGATACATCTTCTTTTTTCGATTGCCTCTGCTGATGGACAGATTGATGATAGCGAAGTTAAAGTTATTGAGCAGATTGGTGCAGGTATGTTTATCTCGTTTGACGACCTGAAATCAATCGAAGCAATGTTCAAGCCACGCGAGGATAACAAGAAATGGGCTTACGATATTCTTGAAATCCAACCCAATGCATCGCAAGACGAAATTAAAAAGGCGTATCGGAAAATGGCTATGAAGTATCACCCAGACAAAGTCGCAACACTCGGAGAGTCAGCTAAGAAAATAGCAACAGAAAAGTTCCGTAAGGTCAAAGAGGCATACGATACTTTGTTAAGGTGAGTTCTATAAATTCACGTTTGATAAAGCAAAATAAGACTACAACGAATAATCGTTTTTCTAAAAGACATAAATAACCATAAGTTTTTATGAAACGCATTCTCTTCATATTTTTAGCATTTGTCGCACACCTGACAGCGATGGCTCAGGTTTATACAACAAAGACTAACTCTGCAGACAAACTCACTGAACATATTGACATCTATTGTTCTGTTCTCCGTGAACTTGAGTCAGGTTATGTTGATACTTTGAACCACAGAAAACTCATAAAAGAGTCACTTGGTCATATGCTTTACAGCCTGGATCCTTACACGCAATATATACCTTCGGATGACGAAGAATTTCTCAAACGTTTGAAATCAGGTCAGTATGGTGGTGTGGGTTCAATCATAACCTTGATGGATAACAAACCTTATTTCTCTCAACCATACGAAGGAAAACCTGCTGCAAGAGCAGGAATAAAAGCTGGTGACCGGATTTTGGAAATAGATGGAAAAGATTGTTTGAAATTGAAACTCGACGAGGTCAGCCAAATGCTTCGTGGTAAACCGGGTACGACAATAAATGTCAAGGTTGAACGAATAGGTCAGAAGAAGCCACTTTCTTTTACATTTGAACGCGAGTCTATCAAGATGCCTACAATAACATATTGGTCTGAAATAGCTCCGAAAGTGGGTTATATACGTATCGAGGACTTTATCGACCGAACAGCGTATGAGTTCAAAAAAGCACTCAACGAATTGGTTCAAAACAAACAGATAGAGTCACTGATTATTGACCTTCGCGGTAATGGAGGTGGTATTGTTGACCAGGCAGTTGATATTGTCTCGCTTTTTGTCCCACTGGATACAAAAATTGTTGAAATGCGAGGTAATCACGACAGCAATATGCGTACCTACCATACACAATCTGCACCTCTTTACCCAGATATGAAGTTGATGGTTCTTGTCGATGAAAACACTGCCTCATCTTCTGAAATTCTCGCTGGTTCGCTTCAAGACCTTGATCGGGCAGTAATTATGGGTGAACAAAGCTTCGGAAAAGGAGTTGTTCAGAATATCAGAGAATTACCACACGACAATTATATGAAGATGACAGTGGCAAAATACTACCTGCCTTCAGGTCGTTGTATTCAACGTATTGATAGTACTTTACGCAAGACATATAAAACACGCAATGGTCGTGAAATTGAAGATGGTTGTGGTATAACTCCTGATAGTATGATTATTGACGGAGTCAAAATAACAATCGCTGACTATATGTTTGTTAGCAATATGTATTTCAAATATGCTAATACTTTTCAATCAACACATCCAACAATTGCCCCTTTAGACCAGTTTGTTATAACGGACGAGATGTATGATGATTTTTGCAAGTTTGTGGTTGATAATAATTTCTCATACACTTTGCAAAGCGAGAAATACCTGAAAAATCTTCAAGATATGGTTGAACAGGAGGGTTACAAGGAAATTTCAGCAGAAGCTTTCCGTTTAATGCAGGATGCACTCAAGCCAAATGTTGAACGTGACCTAAAACTTTTCGCAGAGGAAATCAAACAGAACCTCGCTTCCGAAATAGTAAAAAGATACTATTATGAATGGGGCGCCTTTGAAATCGGTCTTCGCCACGATATTTGGATTGACAAGGCTGTAGAACTTATTAACAACGATAGCGAATACAAGTCTTTATTGAAATAAAATATGAAAAAGATTCTCTTATCACTAATCGTAATGACCTCATTCCTCCTCTCTTATGCACAGGAACAGAAGGTACAAATTAAACACATTACAAAAGCCGAATTTTTGGAGAAAGTTTGGAATTATGAGGCTAATCCAAACGAGTGGAAATACGAAGGAAAGTTGCCTTGCATTGTTGATTTCTATGCCTCTTGGTGTGGACCTTGCAAACGCCTTGCTCCTATTCTTGAGGAACTTCAACAGGAGTACAAAGGCAAAATCATCATATACAAAGTCAACACAGAGACTGAACGCGAGTTGGCAGGTGCTTTCGGAATACAGAGCATTCCGACTTTGTTGTTCTGTCCTAAAAATGGCAAGCCAAGCATTAGCAAAGGACTTTTGCCAAAAGAAACTCTGCAAAAAGCAATCGAAACTAACCTCTTGAAACAAAAATAATGGAAGAACTCAGACAATTGTTCCAAAAATGTAGAGGTACTTTACCATTAAGTATTGAGGAACTTCCATCGTCAGGTTCCAACCGAAGGTACTTCCGCTTGGTGGGAATTGACGGTCAAACGCTTATCGGGGTTAAAGGAACATCGATTGATGAAAACAAGGCTTTTGTTACGATTGCTAAACATTTCCAGTCTAAGGGCTTGAACGTACCTAAAGTTTATGATGTAAGTGATGACTGGACTTTTTATATTCAAGAGGATCTTGGAGATGATATACTCTTCAAAGCAACAGAGCAAGGTCGCAAATGTGGTAAATTCAATGACGAGGAGAAAGTTTTGCTCAAAAAAACAGTTGCTCTTTTGCCTGATTTACAATTCCGGGGTGCTGAAGGTATGGATTTCTCGGTTTGCTATCCACAACCTGAGTTCGATAAACGGATGATATCTTTTGACTTGAATTATTTCAAGTACTGCTTTCTGAAGGCTACAGGCCTTGATTTCTCTGAGACAAAACTTGAAGACGATTTCGAGAAGATGAGCAATATACTCATGCGTTCTACCTCAGCTACATTTATGTATCGCGATTTTCAGTCTCGTAACGTTATGATTCGTGACGGAGAACCTTATTTCATAGACTTTCAAGGTGGACGCAAAGGACCTATCTTTTACGATGTCGCCTCGTTTGTCTGGCAGGCAAAAGCAAACTATGGTGAAGAGTTGCGCGAGGAACTTGTTGACACCTACCTTGACTCGCTCAAACGTTATATGCCTGTGGATTATGCGTATTTCAAGCAGCAACTTCGCCATTTTGTACTTTTCCGCACGCTGCAAGTCCTCGGTGCGTATGGATTCAGAGGGTATTTTGAGAAAAAACCGCACTTTTTGCAAAGTGTACCATACGCCATTGACAACCTTCGTAATCTACTGAAAACCCCATTCACCGAATATCCATATCTGAACGAAATGCTCAGCGAACTGACACAGATGAAACAGTTTGGTGATATGGCCGAAAAGAAAAAACTGGAAGTCCGTGTTTTCAGTTTTGCATACAAAAAAGGAATACCTAATGATACAACTGGTAATGGTGGTGGTTTCGTCTTCGATTGCCGAGCTATCAATAATCCTGGTAAATACGAACATTATAAACATTTTACCGGATTGGATAACGAGGTGATAAAATTTCTGGAAGATGACGGTGGAGTCATTACCTTTTTGGATAATGCATACTCAATGGTTGACGCTCATGTTCAAAAATTCATCGAACGTCAGTTCTCCAATATGATGGTGGCTTTTGGTTGTACTGGAGGTCAACACCGTTCAGTTTATTGCGCTGAACACTTGGGCGAACATCTACGCAAGAAATTTGATATTATCGTAAAGGTTGAACATAGGGAAATCAACCCACAATAAAACTGCTGGTGATGAAAGGGTTCATATTTGCTGCTGGACTCGGCACAAGACTCAAACCGTTGACAGACACACGCCCCAAAGCCCTTGTGAATTATCAGGGTCGTCCAATGATAGAAATAGTCATTGACCAACTGAAGAAACAGGGTATCAATGAGTTTATTGTCAATATCCACCACTTTGGTGAACAGATAGTTGATTACATAAACGCACGCGCTGACCATACCTCGTTTTCTATATCAGACGAACGAGACCTTCTGCGCGATACAGGAGGAGCCATACGTCACGCCTATCTTCACAATCTTTTGGGAATGGAACCATTCCTGGTTCACAACGTTGACATTATTAGTAACCTTGATATTGGAAAAATGCAACAAGCGCACCGAAGAGACTCGCTTGCAACACTATTGGTAAACGATAGGGAAACATCACGGTATCTACTTTTTGATGATGATATGAAATTGGTAGGATGGACAAACGTTACAACAGGCGATGTCAAATCCCCATACCCTGACCTTGACCCAAAGAACTGCAAAAAACGCGCTTTCGGGGGTATCCACATCATTGACACAAGGATAGGAAAACTGATGACAAATCTTGACGAAAAATTTTCAATAATAGATTTCTATCTATCCGTATGCCGCACCGAAGCAATCTTCGGCTACGAACAAGATGGATTGCAACTTGCCGATATAGGCAAACTCTCACAACTGCAGTGATAGATACTCATTCACATATATACGACCCTGCTTTTGACAATGACAGAGAACAGGCAATACTCCGAGCAAAAGAGGTAGGAATAACGCAACTGATTCTACCAAATGTTGATTTGTCAACTGTCAAGCAAATGCGCGAGACTGTTGAACGATACCCCGATTTTACAGTCTGTGCAATGGGACTTCATCCCACTGAAATTCGAGATGGATGGAGAGAGGATTTGAAGAGTATCAAAGAGGATTTTTATGCCAACTACGCGACTGCAAGATATTGTGCTATAGGAGAAATAGGAATTGACCTCTATTGGGACAAGACCTATATTGATGAGCAGAAATTGGCATTCAAAGAGCAAATGAAATGGGCTCTTGAACTCGACCTTCCTGTTATCTTGCATATCCGTAAGGCCTATGCCGAAATTTTTGAAGAACTCAGTTCGCTGCGTCATAATCATTTCAAAGGAGTTTTTCACTGTTTTGGAGGAGGAATTGAAGAGGCTCGGAAAGCGGTAAGTCTCGGATTTAGTCTCGGAATCGGAGGTGTGTTGACCTATAAAAATTCAAATTTGCCTAACATCGTAAAAGAAATTGGGTTGGACTATATTCTGACAGAAACGGATGATCCATACCTTCCTCCAGTACCTTATCGTGGCATGCGAAATGAACCATCGTATATGAAGTTTGTGGTTGATAAGTTGGCAGACATTTTTGACGAAAATGCAGAGAGTATAGACGAAATCACGACGTCCAACGCCCATAAAACATTCAATATTTGACTCGAAAAGTGCGTAACTCAGAAATTTAATTGTGCTGGAACTTATCTTTCACTCTGAAAATCAAAACATTTTTGCTGTAAAAAATGTGTTGAAAAAAAAATCAGGAAATGCGTTCGTAATCCATTATTTTTTACTAACTTGCGTTCGCTTTTGAAGGACTCGTTTTTTAGGAATAAAAACTTGTTTTGGAGAGATGCTCGAGTGGTTGAAGAGGCACGCCTGGAAAGCGTGTATACGTCAAAAGCGTATCAGGGGTTCGAATCCCCTTCTCTCCGCAAAATTGAAATAAAATATTAACTCATAAAATAGAAAAGAAAAAATGAAAAAGATTTTTGCAGTCCTTACTGCTGTAGCTGTTTTCTCTTTTGGGATGACTACTAACATCAATGCTCAGGATGCTGCCGAAGCACCAGCCGAGGCTACCGAGCAAGTTGCCGAGAACCAACCTGCTGAAGCTGTCGAAGTAGCCGAAGCACCAGCTGAAGGAGTCGCTGAGGCTGTTGAAGCCACTGAAGAGGCAGGTATGCACCAAACACTTAAAACAAAATTCATCGAAGGTGGCGCAGGCTTCATGGCAACAGTAGTATTCTGTTTAATATTCGGTCTCGCTCTTTGTATCGAACGTATCATTTATTTGAATCTTTCTGCAATCAACACTGGCAAGTTGCTCAAGGCTGTTGACTCTGCTTGGGATAAAGGCGGTGTTCAGGCTGCAATGGAAGTTTGCCGCAACACTCGTGGCCCAGTAGCTTCAATTTTCTATCAGGGACTTTCTCGTTACGAAGAAGGTGTCGATGTTGTTGAAAAAACCGTTGCTTCTTACGGTTCTGTTCAACTTGGTCTCCTTGAGAAGAACCTCTCTTGGATTTCTTTGTTTATTGCACTTGCTCCAATGTTGGGTTTCATGGGTACTGTTATCGGTATGATTGAGGCATTTGATAAAATCCAGCAAGCTGGTGATATCTCTGCAACCGTTGTAGCAGGTGGTATCAAGGTCGCTTTGTTGACAACTGTCCTCGGTCTTATCGTAGCAATTATTCTTCAGATATTCTACAACTATATTCTTTCTCGCATTGATGCTCTTACAAATGAGATGGAAGACTCTTCAATCTCTTTGCTTGACATCGTAGTAAAGCATTCTAAATAAATTTTGTCACCACACATTATATAATTTGATACAGTTATGTTGAAGAAACTGCCTAAAATATCGCTCATCGCGTGTGCTGCTGTCTCTGTGATAGTTGTCGTGATGTTCTTTTTGGGTCTTGGCAATCCTGACGCTGAGTTCCAAAGTCCAAACACAGGTGAGTTTTTGACAAACTCTACATATACTGACCTCTTTTTGTGGTGGGCATATATTTTGTTTGGAATTGCTTTTGTCGTTACTATCTTATTTACAATCATCAGTTTTGGAAAACTTTTCGCAGAATCCCCTAAACGTGCTATACGCGTTTTGGTAGTTCTGGTAGTTTTTGCCTTGATATTCGTTGTTTCGTGGTCTGTCGGTTCTGGTGACAGACTTGAAATTATCGGATATGAAGGAACTGATAACGAAGGTTTCTGGGCTCGCTTCTCAGATATGATAATATTTACAGCATACACCTTGTTCTGTGTCGCTTTCGTAGCACTCTTCGGTTCAATGCTATATTCTAAAATCAAAAAATAAGAGAGTAACTAATCATGGGTAAAAGATCAGTACAGGAAATTAACGCAAGTTCGATGGCAGACATCGCTTTCCTCTTGCTTATATTCTTCCTTGTCACTACAACAATGTCTGTGGATAAGGGTCTTTCCCGTCGTTTGCCTCCTCCAATGCCTGAAAAGAAGGAACAAAAGGATGTCGAGATTAACCAGCGAAATATATATGTGGTGCTGATTAACTCGCGCAATCAAGTTCTTGCACAAGGTAAATTGGTTGATGTAGCGCAACTGAGGGAAGATGTCAAGAAGTTTATCCGCAATGAGGGTAATGACCCAACATTGCCAGAACTTCTTCCTTTGTCCGTTGAAATAGATGGTCGTACTGAACAGGTGATGGCTACGACCAACCACCTGATTTCTCTGCAGAACGACCGTGGAACTGAATATCAGAAATATATTGAGGTTCAGAATGAACTTGTGGCTGCTTATAACGAAGTCCGTGATGATTTTGCACGCCAGAAATGGGGTGTATCCTATTCCGAGCTGTCAGACGAGCGCCAAAGTGCTATTCAAAAGATTTTCCCACAGAAAATCTCGGAAGCTGAGCCTAAAAACTATGGAGGGAAAAAGTAATGGCAAAGATTCGTAAAGGCGGAAAGAAGTCCGTTCCTGCTGTCTCAACAGCTTCTCTTCCTGATATCATCTTTATGCTTCTCTTCTTCTTTATGGTATCAACATCTATGAAGGAGGTTACATATAAGGTTGATATTCACAATCCAGAGGCAACAGAGTTGCAATCACTCGAAAAAAAATCTCTCGTGCGTTACATCTATGTCGGTGTTCCAAAACGTGAATTTGTTAAACGTTATGGTTCTGAAACCCGTATCCAGATTGACGACGCTTTTGCTGAAATTGCTGAGATTCGTCCGTACGTTGAGGCTGAACGCAGTGCAATGAAAGAGGAAGAGCAAGGTCTGCTTACCATCTCGATTAAAGCTGACCGCGAAACGCAAATGGGTATCATTACAGATATCAAACAGGAGTTGCGCAAGGCTCAAGCTTTGAAAATTAACTATGCTGCAATTCAGAAAATGAAATAAGTTCTTGCTTACCTATAGAACTGACTGAAAAAAGAGACCAATAAAGTTGGTCTCTTTTTTTTGACAAAATCCTTTGTCAATTGAAGAATTATTCGTAACTTTGCACGACTAAAGAAATGCCAAAGTGAAACAGTTTTTTCAGGAAATAGGCAGATATACAATGTTGATGGGACGTACTTTTACTCGTCCGGAAAATAGGAAAATGGTATGGAAACAAGTTCCAGTCGAGATGGTAAAACTTGGTACTGACTCGATTATTCTTGTTGCCATAATTTCAATATTTATGGGGGTAATTATGACGATGCAGGTAGTTCTCAATACAGAAAACCCGCTTCTCCCACGATACACAACTGGACTTATGTTGCGCGACACTTACCTTTTGGAGTTCTCTTCAACGATAATGTGTCTGTTGCTGGCTGGCAAAGTTGGTTCTAACATTGCTTCTGAATTAGGCTCTATGAGAGTTTCTGAGCAAATTGACGCATTAGAGATAATGGGAATAAACTCAGCAAATTATCTTATTTTTCCGAAAATTATGGGATTAGTTCTCTTTATGCCTGTTCTTGTAACTCTTTGCACCGGTTTAGGCCTTTTGGGTGGAATGGGTGTAGCCAAATTCACTTCACTTATCACCGTTGATAATTTTGTATATGGCTTGCAATACGCATTCATCCCATTCTATTTCACATATAGTGTCGTAAAGGCTGTCTTCTTCGGTTTCATTATCGCTTCGGTTTCCTCGTACTATGGATATTTTGCAAGCGGAGGTGCCATAGCAGTAGGAAAAGCAAGTACAAATGCTGTCGTCAAAAGCAGTATCTTAATGCTGCTTATGGATATAGTTTTAACTGATATTATGCTGACATGATTGAGGTGCGCAACATAATCAAATCGTTTGATGGTAAACAGATTCTCCACGACATTTCTGCCACATTCTATGATGGTAAAGTCAACCAAATCATAGGTCCAAGCGGTTCTGGAAAAACAGTCCTTATGAAATGTGTGATAGGACTTCATCGTGCTGAAAAGGGCGAGATACTTTACGATGGGCGAGATATACTGAGCATGCAGAAGAATGAGGTGAAGAGACTGAGACGCGAGGTCGGAATGTTGTTCCAAGGAGCAGCTTTGTTCGACTCTCAGACCGTCATCGAGAATGTTTTGTTCCCCCTTGAAATGTTTTCTGCGATGACAAAAATTGAACGTGAAGAACGTGCAAAATTCTGTTTGGAACGTGTAAATCTTTATGAAGATAAACACAAACTCTACCCTTCAGAAATATCGGGTGGAATGCAGAAACGTGTGGCGATTGCTCGTGCTATTGCTCTTAATCCCAAATATCTGTTCTGCGACGAACCAAACTCTGGACTTGACCCAGTGACTTCGTTGGTAATCGATAAACTAATCAAGGAAATAACGCAAGAATATAACATAACGACTATAGTCAATACCCACGATATGAATTCAATAATGGAGTCCGGTGACCATATATTGTTAATCCGCGAAGGACATAAAGCGTGGGAAGGTTCGAGAAATGAGATATTTAATTCTGACAACCAATCGTTGCAAGAATTTGTCTTTGCTTCGGACTTGTTCAAAACTATTAAGATGAATTCATTCAACAAAAATCTATAACGCTATGGCAGAAAAAGTACGTTACAATGACGAAGAACTTGAAGAATTCCGTCAACTGATTCTTAGCAAATTGGACATTGCACAGAAGGAATATGACCATCTAAAGAATATGTTGTCCAACGAAACTGGAAATGACGTGAACGATACGTCTCCAACGTTCAAGAATTTTGAGGAGGGAGCAAGCACCTTGAGCAAAGAGCTCCTCTCTCAACAGATGCAGCGACAATTGAATTTTATCTCACATCTCAAAAATGCCCTGATTCGTATTGAAAATAAAACATACGGAATTTGCCGTATTACAGGAAAATTGATACCAAAGGAGCGATTGAGAGCAGTACCTCACGCTACGACAACGGTCGAGGGTAAAATGATGCAGAAGTAAATGATAAGTAGCAGACGTTTGTGGTGGGTTTTCCCCAGCATCTTGTTTTTTGGTCTTCTTGCGGATCAAATACTGAAGTTCTACATAAAGCTTAATTTTACACTCGGCGAGGAGTATGTGATATTTCCGTGGTTTAGGTTGGTTTTTGTTGAGAATCCAGGAATGGCTTTTGGTGTTACGTTGGGTAGCAAAGTACTTTTGACTACGTTCCGCATAGTAGTGTCGGGATTTATGATTTGGTATTTTGTACGCCTTGTTAAAGCAAATTTCAACTTTGGCTTTCTGGTGGTTATGTCTTGTATTCTGACTGGTGCTATAGGGAATATCGTAGATGGGGTTTTTTACGGAGAAATTTTCAGTGCCAGTGATTATAACAATGTCGCTACATTAACCTCAATTGGCGATGGATATGCACAGTGGTTCACTGGCAAGGTGGTTGATATGTTTTATTTCCCATTGTTCAACATTCCCGATTGGATACCGATTGTTGGTGGAGATATATTTTTCAGCCCAGTTTTTAACATAGCAGATAGTTTCATAACTGTTGGAATTATTTTGGTTATTCTATGTTACCGCAAGGCTTTCAATAAGTCATTTGATTTCGCAGGCTTGAAAGATAATAAAAAGAAACCATGAATGTGCCGAGACGAATATACATCTTTGCCTGTCTCATAACACTGCTGATGTCAGGCTGCCAGAAAGATGAAATCCTGACGGTAAATCAGATGGTTGACATTCTTTTTGATATCTATCGTTTTGATGCTACCGTTCAAAATATAAGCCGCCATGTGGACAACAAAACCCATGTAAAATACTATAACGGAATTTTTGTTAAACACCATACAGATAAGGCTCATTTTGATAAATCGCTGGAATGGTATGCAAATCACCCTGAACAGTGGCGGTTGGTTCACGAAAAATTGGAATTGAAGGGTAAGGATTTCGAGATGCAAATCCAAAATGGTCAGTTGCCTGAACTCAAGGCTCGCGGCATAGAAATGTCAAACATTGATACTATGGATTTCTGGATATCCAAGGAAAATATGTATTGGTATAAAGACAATAATGCACAAATTGACTCAGACCGCATATCTCAGGTTTTGGATGGCAGAAAGTACTTCGTAGGAGCACGGAAGATTGAACTCACACTCCGAATGAGGTGTGAAGCTGACAGCGATGTGACAGTCAACACAATGTTGATAGTCCAATATATTAAGGATAAAAGCAAAGATACATTTCAAGTAAAAACACTCGCTGATAATAGATGGCGCAAATATTATCTTTCGACAGGAACGCTCAATAAAGGTATATCTAATGTAACAGTTATTCTTGCTGACGATAATGCACTTTCTAAGATGTCTTCTATAGAATACGAGAATGTTCACCTTTCGTACATTTTTCCAAAGAATGCTGAGCATATTGACGAGGCAGAGCAGAGAATATTCAACAGACAAAAGACAAACAAGATAAACCGACAAAACAAGAGCAATACAAAACGAGTTGAAAATGGTGAAAAGAATAGCAGCGAACAGGATAAATACTCTACATTGCCTCTACTGTGACGCTATGGTTGAGATTAACGATGGTGTGGTGCAAAAAATTGTCCCTTTGTCAGAATTACATTCCGAGCCGGAAAGAACAATTTTCGTGAACGGCACTATGTCAGGTGCTGATGGATGTCCGTTGTATGTTGGATATAAAGGAGCAATAATGATTAACAACGAAACAATAATTGAACAATAATATGGCATTAAAAGAATTAACCTCCAGGGAAGAGGACTATTCGCAGTGGTACAACAACTTGGTTGTAAAAGCGGATCTTGCTGAGTCGTCAGCCGTTCGTGGCTGTATGGTCATAAAACCTTATGGCTACGCTATATGGGAGAAGATACAGCGTAAATTGGATGATATGTTCAAAGAAACAGGGCATCAGAATGCATATTTCCCACTTTTTATACCGAAATCATTTCTCTCGAAAGAGGCAGACCATGTTGAAGGATTTGCCAAGGAGTGTGCCGTTGTAACTCATTATCGACTGAAAACCAATCCAAATGGCACAGGCGTAGTGGTTGACCCAGCAGCAAAACTTGAGGAAGAACTTATTGTCCGTCCGACATCCGAGACAATCATCTGGAACACATACAAGAACTGGATTAACTCCTATCGCGACCTGCCTATCTTGTGCAACCAGTGGGCTAACGTTGTCCGTTGGGAGATGCGTACTCGTCTGTTTCTTCGTACCGCTGAGTTCCTTTGGCAAGAGGGGCATACAGCACATGCTACCTCAGACGAGGCAATGGAAGAGGCAAAGCGTATGCTTCATGTTTATGCTGATTTCGTAGAAAATTATATGGCAGTACCTGTAATCAAGGGCGTTAAATCTGCCAACGAACGTTTTGCTGGAGCTGTCGAAACATTCTGTATTGAGGCTTTGATGCAGGATGGCAAGGCGCTTCAGGCTGGTACATCGCACTTTCTCGGTCAGAATTTTGCTAAGGCTTTTGACGTGAAATTCTCAGATAAAAACAACCAGTTGGATTATGTTTGGGCAACTTCTTGGGGTGTCTCTACTCGACTGATGGGTGCTCTGATTATGGCTCATTCTGACAATAATGGTCTTGTGTTACCTCCAAATCTCGCTCCATTCCAGGTTGTAATTGTACCGATATACAAAGGTGAGGAGCAATTGAATGCTATAAATGCTAAAGTCGAAGGCTTGATTTGCGAACTCAAATCTTTAGGAATAAGCGTTAAATATGATAATGCTGACAATAAAAAACCAGGTTGGAAATTCTCAGAGTATGAGTTGAAAGGTGTTCCTGTACGTATTGCTATGGGTCAGCGTGATATGGAGAATAATACTGTTGAATTGATGCGACGAGATACGCTTGAGAAAGAGACTGTTTCGTTTGATGGTCTTGCTGCGCGCATCAAATCGTTGCTCGAAGAAATGCAACAGAATATCTACAAAAAGGCATTTGACTACCGCACATCTGTCACTCGTACCGTTGATACATACGATGAGTTCAAGGTAGAGATTGAGAAGGGTGGTTTTATTCTTGCTCACTGGGATGGTACAACCGAAACAGAGGAGAAAATCAAAGAAGATACAAAAGCTACAATCCGTTGCATACCTATGGACGAAATACACACAGCCGATGGCCATGTGATAGGCAATGAGCCAGGCAAGTGTATGGTGACAGGTAGGCCTTCTGCACGTCGTGTAGTCTTTGCCCGTGCTTATTGATAAGGTGAATTTTACAAATTCATTTAGTGATGATAAAATAATTCAGTTTCGCATGTTCAGCTTGGAAGGCTGTACTATGAGTAACCGAGCACATAGTGCTCGGTTACTCATTGATATAGTATGCCTGCTTAGAGGGCAGTATCCTTAAGGTTTTTGCATCCCTCGAACGCTGCTTCTCCGACTTTCGCTCCTTCTGGTATATTGATTGAACGAATGGTCGAATAACGGAATGCTGCATTACCTATCGTTTTTACCGATGATGGCAATACCACAGATTCCAGTCTTTGGCAGTATGCAAATGCACTCTCTGCAATTGTTTCAATGCCGTCTGGTACGGTGTATGTACCTGTCGTTGATTCTGGCAGAAGAATGAATATCGTTTTCGAGTATAGAGGAGTGCTGACTTTTGTGTGCCCGAATGTCTCTTTTCCAACCATTGTTACTGACTGTGGTATTGTTACCTCGTGAAGGTCATTACATTGGTTAAAGGCATAAGTACCGATGTTTGTCAGCCCCTCTTGAAGTTCAGCCTTTTGTAGTGCAATGCAGCCATAGAATGCGTAATCTCCTATTGAAATGATTGTTGTTTTCGTGAAATCAATGCGCGAAAGCCACGAACACTCATTGAATGCGTAAGCACAAATCTCCTCAAGTCTCTCTGGAAGCGAGACATAAATAAGTTTCTTGCACCCATCGAATGTGTTAGGTTTGATGATTGTTACCGAAGAAGGAAGAATCACTGAATCTAAATTTGAACACATTTTGAATGCTCCAGCACCTATTTCCGTCACTGTTGATGGAATGTCCACACGTGTAAGTTCTTCGCAGCCAAAAAATGCCCCATCAGAAATGGTTGTCACACCCTTTGGAATGGAATATTTGCCTTTATATTCAATTGGCAGATATGCAAAATGAGTATCACTTGACACGGGCTTTGTAATTCCTGTTGCAAGGAATGCGTAGCCTCCAATCTTTTCAACCTTTTTTGGCAGTTCGACAGCCGTAAGGTCAGCACAGCCACAGAAAGCACCAGCAGTAATCTCAGTTATGCTTTTCGGGATTTCGTATTTGCCTTTATATTCGTATGGTAAATATGCGAAAATAGTCTTCGTGAAGATTGGCTCTTTCACAGATGTGTTGAAGAATGCGAAACCGCCAATCTTGCTTATTGAGCGAGGAAGATTGATAGCTGTCACTTCATATACATCAAAAAATGCTGAGTCTGCGATGGCTACTACTGGATAAGTGCCGCCTTTGTAACGTATTGTTGAAGGAATTGTTACCTCGCCTTGTGCTTTTGGTGAATATACAACGGTGGCTTCGTTGTTTGCAATGGAGTAATTGATATTATCCATTGTGAACATTGCAGAAACCGTAAGGAGCACAGAAATTAAAAGTGTCATATTATTATTGATTACGGTGTGTTATATTAAAACTATTGTTCTGGGGCAAACATAGGATCCCAAGCTGGAAGTTTGATTGGTTTAGTCTTGAGAACTTCGAGTGTGCGTTGTGTGGCATATTTGCGACATACTACAAGTCGGAACATATACTCGTCAAACCACTCATCGGTCATGATTAGATGTCCTTTGTGTCCGGATGTTGCTCCCCACGAATTTTCAACCATCCATTTGGTAGGCTTACCTTCTTTTAAATCTACTGCCACAAGTGTCATTGCGTGTGATGATCCCGATGCGTGGGACGCAATGCGTTGACGTTTGTCCATCTGAAGAGAAATGCCCCAGAGGTCTTCATAACTATAGTTAGCTATGTCAAGAAGTCCACGCTCAGAGTCAAGATATTTCGCTACATCGCATGAAAAATACATTGCTGTTGAGTCTTTGATTGAGGCTATTGCCATCTGTTTGATGTCTTCGATTGGCAGGTTGACATACAACCAGTTGTGACCTTCGTATGTGTGGCGGTCGCGGTCAATCTCGTAGCAACGGTAGTATTCCCGTGTTGGGTCATTCATCAGCATTATGTAATCATTGCATATTTCAGCAGTGCCATATTCAGCGGCAAACTCAATAGGTGTGTATATCTTCTTTTCTGACGTGTCGTTGCGTTGGTAAGTAAAAGTTTCAGGCGGAGTGCCTAAACTGAGTGCCAAAATACGGTATATATCGCAGAGTGTCTGCTCTTTGTATTTCAGCAGTTCGGGCATTGTTGCCTTGCGGTCAGACATATCACGAAGTGTTATTCCAGCCATACGCAATTTTGTCTTTAATATATCCGACATTTGCGACGTTGCATTAGCTACCTTTGATTCGGGCATTGCTGATGATGGTACAAGACCGTACTTGTTTACAAGGTCGGCTACACCTGTGAAAGTGCCGCCATCGTTTATCGGATTAGAAAAGAGCCAATCAACAGACTGCGTGTCTATCTTGTCTTTACGTGTGTCTATGACCATCTGTAGAAAAAGGTTAGACTTTTCCAACTGATCGTAAAAGAAGATATATGCCTGCGAAAATTGGAAATTATCCAAGTTAAACCTTGCTATTGCTTTCGAACGAAGCACGTTCAGACCCGAAAACAGCCAACAACGACCAGAGCGTTTTTGGTCTGTTATGCCTTTGTTTGGTACTCGGTTTGAAAAATTGTCCTCAATCTCTTGACGATTTTCTTGGTTGACAGAAAGTTTTTTTGTGTCGCATGCTGCTATGGCGTTACGCACCATTCGGTCTGTCGAAGTGTTTTTGTACGACGATTTGATACGTTTCATCATCTCTGGGGTTATTGAACCATCAGGAGATTGGGCTGTCATCGTAAGAGTGACGACTGCAAACGAGAGCATTAGAAACAATTTTTTCATATTCTTGAAGTTGTGATTTGAATCGAATGTATTCATCTGTTCCAGGATGTAGCGGGCGGTGTGCCTGCATTGCTGTTAATTTTGTTATAGCTTTATTCAGCGCAAGGGTGTTTTTCGTGAAATAGGATTCTGCAAAACGGTCGAAGATAATATCTTCGGCAAGTGCCGATGGGTGAAGCATATCGTCACCATAAAAGCGGTAATCGCGCAACTCGTCAAGCAGTATTTCGTATGCAGGAAAATAAACCGCATTGTCGAATGTTTTACAAAGGATTTCAACAGCAAGCAGTAATGTGGCTTTGTTGACAGAATTGTTATCTGTCATATAACGAATAGGCGATACTGTCAGAATAAATTTACTCTCTTTGTATTGTTCGATTATTGGTGATAATGCTTCGGTTACCTCGTCAACAGACAGGCGGCGTTTACAAAAAAGATTTTGCGGTAGTTTATGGCAATTGTTCCATATTTTGCCATCTCGCTCATAGACTACTGACGAACCTAAAGTTATTATGAAGTGAGTTGTGCTTTTTATGGCTGTACTGGCTTTGTCGTACTGCGTATTTATGTTGTCTAATGTCTGAACTTTAGATGTTGACGAGAACTTTCCGTGGTGGTCCGGTGAGTAGTACAGACCATTGTGTTCCTGCAACTCCTCGCTTGTGAAGCGAGTTCCGAATGTAAGTCTTTTCAGTGTATTTGCAATAGATATTGGGTTGTATGAGATGCCAAAAGGATTGCTTATTACCTCAAAACGGAGTTGTTCAAGCTTTTCTGCTATGCACGAGGAGAAGCACGAACCCAGTATCATTACCTTTGCAGAGTGTGTAATGGTCGGAAATTTAGGAACTTTTATCTGGGTGGTAAGTTGCATTGCTTACTATGCTATTTTGGTGCAAAGATAATAAAAATTAATGATATAACGAAGGGTTTTTGAAAAAATATTTGTATCTTTGCATCTTCAATTGGTCGAAGAATGAAACAGATGATTTACATACACGTGCCATTTTGCAGACACAAGTGTGCATATTGTGATTTTATCAGCGGAACAAACTTCGGATTGAAAGACAGGTATATTTCGGCAATAGAGCGTGAACTTTCAATTCGGGGGTGCAATGGTGAGGCTGAAACATTATATTTCGGTGGTGGAACACCAAGTATGCTCAGTGTGCAAGATATTGCGAGGCTAAAGAATATAGTAGGTAGTAGTTTCAATTTTTCAGAACTGAAAGAGTGGACAGTAGAGTGTAATCCAGAAGATATGACAGAAGAGTGGCTCTCTGGTTTGTATGATATTGGTGTCAACAGATTGAGCGTTGGCATTCAGAGCCTTGATGATGAACAGTTGATTTGGATGGAGAGACGTCATAGTGCTGATGATGCAATAAATTCTGTCAAATCAGCCTGGAAAGTCGGTTTCTCTAATATTTCCTGTGATATAATTTTCGGTGTTCCCGGCAATGGATTGAACAAAACTTTGGATGAAGTTCTCAAGTTAGGGGTACAACATATATCTGCTTATTCTCTTATGATGGAGGAGGGTAGTAAAATTACCCGTAAAGGGATAAATGGCGTTGATGAGGAAAAATCTGCTCAGATGTACAAAGTAATAGCCAGCCGACTTAAAGAAGCAGGATATATTCATTATGAAATATCAAATTGGGCTTTGCCTGGGTTTGAATCAATTCACAATAGTGGTTATTGGAAAGGAATCCCTTATGTTGGACTTGGTCCTGCTGCTCACTCTTTCGATGGTGTTTCCCTTAGACGTTGGAATATAGGTAATACTTTGAAGTATTGTCGAACGATTGAAGCAAACGAAAAGTTTTGGGATTCTGAAACTCTGACTGTTGATGACTGTTTCAACGAGATGGTTATGCTTGGATTGCGAAAACGTGATGGTATTGACCTTTTATCAGTAGAGACCCGTTTCGGACTTGATAGGCGCAAACATCTTGAACATATTATGCAAAGGTTTCCGGGTTTAGTGGATATTTCCAATGATAAATGTTGTTTGACAGAGGAAGGTTTCTATGTCTCTGATATGATTATATCTGAAGCTTTTATTTCCTGATATCGTCATTTCCTCAAAATGAATTTTTGAGGAACTAAGGCTGGGGGGGGTAATGATTGGAGGTTAGTGATTTGTCACGCATATTGATGTTGGGTTGATTGTAAGTGATTGATAATCATATTCACTGTCCGTATGGAGTAGGTTGTGCAAAGGTAAGGAGTTTTTTTGATATTTGTGGTAATGAGTCTTCCTCCTGAATTGGAAGGCTAGCCTTTCAATTCAGGAGGAAGACTCATCACCACAAATGTCCATTACTCACAGTCTGGTGGAATTTTATCACCACAAATGTCTATTAGTCCAACTTTTGTTATTTCAGTTCGTCAAAGACATTGATTGAATACACAGCCGACATGTCGTTGTGCATATTGAATATCAACGTTCCTTTCTTTGGATTGTAGATACATGACCAGTCGGTGAGTTGACCTGGATATTCCATTCCAAAATTACCCTCTTGCAGACATTCCAGAGCCTGGTCTTCGGTCATGACTGGTCTATATGCACTCATCATTCTGTGTATGCGAGTCTTATTGCTGAACGTATTTTGCCAACGGTCGGTATTAAATGTAGCGTTAGCTTCCGGATTGGTATAGTAATTCTCGATACTACTGTATTCATAGGGCACCTGAGTAAGCGAACCATGAGTGCCTGCCATACGATCTTTTTCTCCCATTATATACAGCGTATCTGTCCAAGTTTGGGTATCGGCATCATAACGGTTCCAATACTCAAACACGCGGTAGTCGCCACTGGCATCTGCCACAAACCAGTGAACATTGGTCTTGGACAAAAGTGTGGTATAATTGTATTTATTGAACAGTTTTACGACATCTTTCACCGTTTTGCAAGTTGAAAGCATCAAATGATGCAAAACAGATAGCGTGATTTGATCTTTACCATCGGCTTGCTGGTCAATGGAAACTGGCCGCTTGGTGTCGCCCGGAAATTCGAATTCTGTTCCGTCTTGCGTGTTAGGCAACTGATATGCGGCAAAACACAAACCATACTCGTTCATACCATCCATCACTGCCATGTTTTGACGCAATATAACATCAATGTTCATTTGGGGATCTAACAAACAACTGTCTTTGTCGTACAGCTCGGTACCGTTCCAACGTTGGGCATAAGTTATATTGGAAAGCATCACGCTTTTATACTCTCCGGGACGTGGGTTTTTATTGAACAGAACAACCATTGCACCGGGGATACCGTCCAAGTTACGTCCGAAAAGCAATTCACCCGAAGGATTTTTGCACACGAAACCCGAGCAGCCACGCGGAGCGTCTATATACGGACCAAAGTCTATCTGTGTGCCTCCATAGAATTCTATGTTTACATCGTCGTTGAACGGTTGAAAATCATCTACCTGATAACGGGGAGCTGTTTGTCCGTCACGAATATATTTCTCCCAAGGGAAATGCACATCGTAATCCATAAAGTATATAAGGCCTTTGGATTGCGGAACATAACGCAACGACCGAAGTGTTTTCTCGGAGTTATCCAACACATAGATCTCCGGATTCAGCTGGCAGTCTTGCACAAACTCCACTCCGCTCTTACGGACATCTATATATTTGTCCGTTGGTGTTGGTGTAGGTTCGTTCTTGGATTCCTTACATCCTGTTAATGCGATAGAGGCAACAGCGATTAGTGAAAAAAAAATCTTTTTCATATTTGTTTAATTAATTATTTATTAGTTAGTTATTTTACTTATTTTTACCATAGTATTGTTTCTGCAAAGGTACGACAAATTTGGGACGTGGGCAAGGAAATCCCAGAAAAAAATCAGAAAAATTCGCAAGGTGGTGAAGATGAGAGGTTTTGCATATCGCCAGAGGTAGATAGGGAGTAACGGTACAGTCCTACTCAGGCGAGAGGAATGCTTTCCTTTCACCACCACGGCATTGGCAAACTGCGCAACGGTAGTCTGCTCGTTGATTGTCAGCGAGCCCACTGCAATGTCGGTGACATCGTTGGTGCCATCGGACGTCACTACGATTGCAGGAAGCGTGCCTTGCGAGATTGAATACGGGGCGACGACACATGCCCCACGCTCCACCAGATGCTTGGTCAGATATACTGGCTGTTGCTGCATGTTCAGCCTGACGAACATGTTGTAAATGTACGGCGTATCATTCCAGTCATAAGAATGGATAAATCAAATTCCCCAAATTGTAGGTCTATGATAAGTCAGGAGCAACGCCATAGGCTGATTTGTCAAGCCTCTTCAAGGCTTTGGTATCCATGCCGGCACGTCACAAGACAATTTTGGGCTAATCAATAAACTCACCATCTGAGGCAACAAGATGTCACTCAATGACAATCTCATCAATGAAAAGATAACTTGGATTGCCTTTCCCAGGATGCCAGGATGGAAGTTCACCTGGATTACGTATTAAGATGCGAAGATAACGGGTATTTAGGTTCAGGTTGTGCGCTGCATCAGTGTGTATTATTGTGCCGCCGATATTGAACTGAGGGTCAAAATGTTCGATACGTGCAGTTGTCCAAATCAAGCCATCCTGCGAAACCTGTATGTCAAGCGTCTGAGGGGCAAGAATCCAATCGAAAGTGTTCTGCAAAGCACGGAAAGAGACATTGTTCACAGTCAGAACTTTTCCGAAGTCATAATCAATAGAAATATCGCAACCGGCAAACCCTTGCCAATGACCATCAGCATACGAATCGTCACTGCCGAGGACACCATCAGCGAGAGCATTTTCACCGCCACCGCTATAAACCGGGCGATAATCGCTGTAAGTGCTGTTGAGGGCGGAACGATGACCCATACCAAGGTGTGAAAGAGTATATTGAGAAGAGTAATGAGGTGTACCCCAACGGTCAAGAGTCATTGCTTGAACAAGACAACTATGGTCAATATGCAAAGGAGAAGAGTATATTGAAGAACCTTCAGAAGGTTTGCGCCCATCAAGGGTATAATATATAGTAAGGGAAGTGTCAATAACAGAAAGAGTTACATCAGAGTCATCATTAGATATGAAGACATGATGCAAAGCTTCGGAAATCTCATTGGCAAGGTCATCATAACGTTGTGAAACTATTTCGCGGCTGTATGCAGTTGCCTCTTGATCCCAAAGTCGGAGATACTCACGTTTCAAATTGTGTAGCATAACGAAATAACTGTCAGCAAAATCATTGACAGGTGCTATATTATGGTCAGCGAGAGCACGGCTGAGCAATACACGGAAACGGTTTTTGGCTGAGACTGTCAAAATGCGGTGACAGCCGTAAGTCACATGAGGGAGAAGGGCAGAATCAGTGACAGCAAGAATGTCATTAACAATGCTTTCGACAGAATCGCAACGAACCAGGACATCATCATCGGTATTAGAGTGATGGAGATTAAGGAGAGGTTGGTAGAGAGCGCCAGTGTTGAACCACTCTCCAACCCACTTATTATCAGCCAAAGCACCAAGAGCGTATATAGGTTTAACATCACCATAGAGTTCTGAATAAATCTCGTTGAAAATCTCCTCGCGCATACGAAGTTCCTGAGGGTCCGAGCTGGTCAGAGGATGCCAAGCCATTTCGGCAGCCCAAGCCATAGCATGCCAAGTGTCGGCAAACAGTGCTTCACCGCTGTCATCCCAGGAAGTATTGATTATTCCACGCGCCCCGGCTATGTAACCATCACGGGCAAAATTGGCGATATTTTTGATATAATTGTTGACGAAAGGAATAGAACTCCAGTGGCTGACTCCAGGCGCAATCCAAAACTTGGTATTATGGAATGGTTCAAGCATAGCGTTATAACTGTCGGCGGCAGCATACGACCAAACTATGAAATTCATCTGTTGAGGAAGATATTCAATCATGTCGGGATTTTTACCGACAATGTCACCCCACATCAGTACTTCTGGGGTATCCTTTCCGAGTTTCAATGCCTCATCAACCACTATATCATAGACACGGCGGATATGTCTGCAATAAGCAGTATCTGCACCTACCATAGACACATAGTCACGTGCACGGCCACTGCCAAGCCCCTCAGTTTCGTCGCAATTTATGTTAAAGAAACGTGAGTTTTTATAGAAATTCCAAGTATTGGCAATCTGACTTCGGAGGAAATCATAGGTTTGATTCACGGCTGGATTGAGGTTGGTACGCGAGTCCATCATCGCAAGATAGAAAGGAATACGCAGCGTCTTCTCGAAATGGGCGAAACATTGCAGGTTAGCCATTGAATTTCGGGGGTTGCTGTTGAAATTGAGAGGAGGGATGATGTCAGGGTATTGAGGATTATAGAGGGTATGCTCGGTGTAGTAAGAACCGAAATTCATTTTCCAGCGTGACAAACGGTCGAATTGTTTGCGGCTGAACGAATTTGTGGTAACAGGACCACGACTTATGTCGTCCAGCCAACCACGGTTGAGGAAAGCCGGCCAGTCGGTTATTGTCATACAAGGAATGTTGTCGCCAAAATGGATGCACATTAAATCGAATGTATGTTTAGCATTTGACAATCCTTCATCGTCAGAATAAAATATATTTATGCGTCTTTTTTCTACTTTTATGATGTATGCTCCCTGTTGATTTTTCACACCTTCGAGCGAAGGCACACGATAAGCGTTCAGTTTGGCTTTGGCAATATCAGCCGATCCTTCGGTAAAAATCACACACTGAGGAGTAGGAATAACACCGATGTTAACAATCTTGACCTGGGCAGAAAGAGAAAGAGAAAAAGTCAGGCAAAAAAAGAGTATCGTGTAAATGGTTCTCATAAGAAATTTTTATTTAGCGCAAAACATAGAATTGCCAAGAAGATGGACGACATATTGTTGAATGTAGGCTTTCAGAAAAATAAGCATATCGTTTTGTTCATTCTGCGAAAGATTTCCGTTGACTGAGACAACATTTTTGCCGTCAAACTGAATATAGCCATTGAGAGAGATAACTTGAAAAAAAGGATAATGGAAAGTCACAGCATAATTATACTGCTTAGCTGAAGAAACCACATCACTGCCGAAAGCAAAGAAAGGCTGACGAGAGCCGAGAAGAGACATAATTGAAGGGAGAATATCAACTTGTGAAGCAACAGTGGTCGAGTCAATATACGGGTATTGAAAAGCGATGGAATCGGCATTATTTACAAGTTTAGGGATATAAAAAGCCAGAGGAATACGGAAAAGCCCTTCGTCAGTCAGGTAATCAGGATTTACCGATTCGCTGGTATGGTCAGCGACAAAGACAAAAATTGTGTTATTGAACCATGGTTGGGACGAGATTTGTTCAAACAATCCACGGAGAGCAAGGTCAGTGTAAGATATAACCCGGCAGAGAGGATTCGATGATTGAGGGAGGACATTCTCGTACTTGGCAGGTACTTTGAAAGGATGGTGAGACGAGAGTGTAAAAATAGCAGAGCAGAAAGGTTCGGGCAATTGGTTCAGTTTACGACCGAAAAAAGCGAAGAAATCCTCGTCCCAGATGCCCCAGTTACCCATATCGGGATTTTGGTCAGAAAGAGAATCTTTATAATACTCGTTTTCACCGAAGTAATGTTTGAAACCGGCATTGAGAGCATAGGCGTTGAACCCCATACTGCCATTGTTGGCACCATGGAAAAAAGCGGTATAGTATCCTCGGTCGTCCAGGATAGAAGCAAGCGAAGATATCTTATTTACACTGTAAGACGAGAGGACAAAAGATTCGTAAAGTTTGGGGATTGAAGACAGAATGGCAGGTGGAGCGTCAACCGATTTACGACCCACGGCGTAAGCGTGGCGAAACACGATGGATTCGGCAAAAATCGAGTCAAGAAAAGGGGTATAAGGTTTAGATTCCGGATTGTAAAAACCAATATGTTCAGCACCGAAACTTTCGAGGATAAAGACCACAACATTTGGGTTTCCATTGACGAGAGGCTGGGATGATTTATCAATTACAGGAGTAAAAATGCTGTCAAGTTCATTATCCGGGAAAAACTGAGGATTCTCGTATGAACTGTTGCCTATAGTACGGATAACCGAAAAAGGGGTGTTCAGCACAAGAAAAGTTTCAGAGGGACGATTGGCATAAAGCATCGCATCGTTCAGACCGAGAGGACGGTCAACAAAACGGAAAGAACTGCGTAAGCCGATGATTGTCAGGAAACCGAAAACAGCGAGACCCACAGCCGAACCGATATAATAGTGTTTGGTTGATAACTTAAAGAGTGGTTTGTATGGCAAATACACAAAGCAGAGAACGACAATTAGAGCGACAGCAAAAAATGTTACATACCAATAGTCAACAAAAGCATTAGCCACAACCGAAAAGAGGTTAGTCTCGCCAGCAAATTCAGTAAAAAAAGAACAGGTTGTACGACGGTCTGTAAAACGGAAATATGCCATATCTGCACAGTTAGCCAGCAATCCTAAAGCATTAGGGACAAGGAAAAGATACTTTTGTACCCGGGCATAAACCTTATTTGAACGCCAGGTTATGGGAAGAGGTATCAAAGCAAGCACCAGATAGACAGACGACAGATAGAGTATTGCAGTAAGGTCGAAACGTAATCCGCCTGCAAGCATCTCAAACAGATGATTGAACGGAACATCGCCGAACACATCGATATTTGTCAGATAGAAAAACAGACGTGAGATGGTGTAAAGAGCCATCATCACAAGGATATTAAAGAGGGCTTGTATCATAAGGGTAGTTCTATTAATTATGTTTTTAAGTTACAAGGCGGATGGTTCATTGTTGGACGCTTTTGAGTTTATTTTTGCATCTTGCTGCTTGTCAGTCGGTCACATAGCCCGCTATTTACCTCCGTCGCAATCAGAGATTGCTCCCCTCGCTGCGGCCGTTTTGCTAAAAAGCAAAACTATAAATGCCTTGCT
>JAGHVI010000175.1 GCA_018064385.1 Candidatus Minthenecus merdequi | reverse complement strand
GAAACCAAACGCATCGTATATGTTCGTGCAGGCTGCAGTTTCTCAGGAAAAACATAATCTCGCAACACTCCCAATTGGTCGTGTTTAATGGTAATCCGTCGGAGATTGGCTGGCACAAACACCCATATCTCGCCCTTGTGTTCTTCTTCTATTTTGGCTATACCGACTGAACCTCCTTCAATTGTGAAACCCTTCTGCAATGTTTCTATTTTCAACAATGCACAAGGATTGCCATTGTCGTCAATAACTTTGGTATCTTCGTTGTTGGCTGTCTGGTCGTGCAGATTCAACTCGAAATCTGTAATCGTCATCTGCTGAGCAGACAGCATTGTCGTCAGCAATAGAAGAAGTAGTAATGTAATATATTTTTTCATTTTATTCTAATTATCTAAGTCAAAAATCCTCCATACCGTATGGACGTCCAACCTCTGGGTCAACCTGGTCTTGCCATGTACGAACCTTGATTACAGGTTGTGCAGGGTCAGTCATATCAACTTGAAGGTAGAGATAACCCGAGTCGCCATAATTTGAGGAATAGTAATCTTGCTTGAGTTGAATACCAAAGACATCCTTGCCTTGCGCCTTCTGTACCATTGTATGGGCGAAACGAATGTTTATATATTCTTTGCTTTTGAAACTTGCACGAAGATGTCCCATATACTCAGCTTTGGTATATCGAGTGCGCTGCACATAACGGTTTGTGGCATAGCGGTCGGCATCACCATCATTTTTGCGCATCAACACACGACCTGTGATAATCACTGCATTATCGTCAAATATAGACTCAATATAATCAATGCGTTTCAGCGCAAATGCAGTTTTATATACCTCAAGGAAATTGACAATCATACATCTGACCTCTTCTGACCATACCTTTTTTGCCATAATGTCGGCTGTTGCCACATCTCCAAGACCAAACGAGATGTTGTCAACCTTACCCTCAGCATTGATTGTAAAAACCACATCCTCGACAAAGGAACGAATAGCGCCCTGCTTGAAATTGAAAGACATAGGAATACTGCGTACTATGGTCTGGTCATCCATCATTGTATATGTATATTCACGTTGCTGCAATACTCGAGCATTGCCGTACTGCATCAGTTTGAGGAATATGTCATAACCATAATCGGTAAATGAATTTCTGACAGATGCATAATTCTTGTTTTTTATGGCTGAAACCACTGCGGTGACCACATTTTTGCACAATGTCTTTCTGTCCGCTGAGACATCACCTACTTCAGGAACGTGAACTCGAGCCACCATCTGACCATCAACAATAGTACCATCGGTCGTAGATGAGTGTGAGGTGGACGCAGAAGTGGCTGGCGATGAGATAGATGTAGATGCAGACGCAGGAATAGCCTTGCTTTCATCAAGGTTGATATTGCATGTGGCTTTCCGTCGCACTCCTCCTTTGACAACACTCACGGCTGAAGCAACCTCTTTATCGTACAATTTGGCTTGATCTTTATATTGATATTCATAGCGCAGCTTTATGTTGTCTGGTGTAGTGCCTGGTAACATTTCCAACACTCCCCTTCCGTCTTTGGCACTATATATACTGCTCATGTCTCGCCCGTCAAAATAACGGTAGTCAAGACTCGAAACAGGTTTGCCCTGATACGAAAAGAATAAATCTACATCATTCCCTTCACGCCCCAACACACTGACTTTAATTCCTCCTAAAATGTTATCCATCTGGGCTGGAATCCAACTGCTCAACGTGTG
This sequence comes from Candidatus Minthenecus merdequi, assembly GCA_018064385.1. Taxonomy (GTDB): domain Bacteria; phylum Bacteroidota; class Bacteroidia; order Bacteroidales; family Paludibacteraceae; genus Aphodosoma; species Aphodosoma merdequi. The sequence goes on along the minus strand of JAGHVI010000175.1, from coordinate 13,228 downwards.
CTCAACACCATCCGAAGTCTTGTATTTAACCATATCCGGATATGGAAGTGTCTTGAGCAAAGTTGATGCCCAATAGTAATATCTAAGTGCATTATCTAAAGCCAGATTTTGTTCAGCATCAAGTGCAAGACCGACATACTCAAGCACCTTATCGCTACGTCCCTTGAAAATTTTGTCTATTTCTGACCTTTTTATATAACGCCCGACAACGGCATCCGGCTCTTCGTGAACTATAAAACGTTCTGTATTTGTAAGGGTCGCTTGTGAATATGAACGTACTTTCGACTGCGCATATGATGAACTTTCTACACCATTGGTTGATATATTTTCCTCCTCGGTCATTGTAAACTGCCTCTCTACAGCCACCGAAATCTGACTGATAAGGTCCGCAAGTGCTCGTTCGTCAGCTTCCTCTATGCTCTCACCACGACCTTCTCCAAATATATAAATTTCTTTCTTATTCTTGATTTCTGACCAGGTTTGGGCATTTATACTGACTGACAATACGACAAATAACGATAGCATTAAAATCTTTTTCATATTAGAATTCATCTTAAATCATTAACAGTTACATTTGGATATTCTGATACCTTGAAGACAAAGTTGGCAGGATTGTATGAGACTTTGTGAAGGTCAAGAAAAGACATTGTTATAATATCTCCATTGCGCTGGTTAATCACAATTTTTTTTGGCAGTTTGGTCTCAACATTGATATAAAGCACTATCTTGAAATACTCAACCTGCTTTGGATTATTTGGATAGAGGTTGATGACACGACAGCCTTTTACCTGCTTTTTCTCGGCATTGACTATTCGGTTGACTTTTATCATCGACTCTATCATAGCCATAGGGTTTGTCTCGTTAAGGTCAGACTGTGAAGGTTGTGTTATAGTCACTTCGTTGTCTGAAGCAACGTATGTCCATTGGTTACGTCCATTGTATTTTATCTCGGTATCAAGTAGTTCAACCCTAAAGAAACGACCTTTAATGTCCATATTTCCAATTTTTGAATCTGTACGTTCATCATTGGACGTAAAGTAGTCAAGGGTAAATTTAGAATGAAATGCATTCTTTTTCAAGATGGAAACAGTTTGTATTAGCAATGTTTCTGCATCTTTCTCGTTGCCATATTTCTTGGTTTGACCGTTTGCTGACACTGTCAATCCTGCTATCAGGAATAATAATATATAAAATGTGTGTTTCATAATTTCTAAGACAAATATGATGAAATAAGAGCGTTTAGGTCTTCTATATTCTTTATATATACTTCTCTCGGCTTGCTGCCTTTGGCAGGTCCAACAACTCCAGCAGCCTCAAGTTGATCCATCAATTTGCCTGCCCTATTGAATCCAATCTCGAATTTTCGCTGAAGGTTGCTGGTTGAACCTAATTGCGAATTGACTACATACTCGGCAACTTCGGTAAAAAGAGAATCACAATGACGTATAGAAAATTCTTTTGTACCTCCCTCTTCGCTGTCAGGATTTTTAGGTTCAGGCAACATATATGCATCTGGGTATGCTTGTTGCGATTTAATATGCGACACAATGCTTTCCACTTCGGGTGTATCAACAAACGCACACTGAACACGTTCAGGATTATCACCTTTAGAATATAGCATATCGCCACGCCCGATAAGTTGTTCTGCTCCAGAGCAGTCAAGAATTGTTTTTGAGTCAATCTGGCTGATAACTCGGAATGCTATACGTGTCGGACAGTTCGCCTTGATTACACCTGTTATCACATTGACCGAAGGACGTTGTGTGGCAAGAATCATATGAATTCCTGCGGCACGTGCTTTCTGTGTGATACGTTGGATAGGAGTCTCTATCTTCTTCCCTTCTGTGGCAATAAGGTCTCCAAATTCGTCAACTATAACAACTATATATGGAAGATATCGATGACCATGGTTAGGATTGAGTTTGCGTTCTATGAATTTATTGTTATACTCTACTATGTTTCGCACTTTGGCTATGGAAAGCAGGTAATAGCGGTCTTCCATCTCCTGGCAAACTGCCTCAAGAGTCTGAATCACATTCTTTGAATCAGTTATCACTGCATCGTCAGAATCTGACAATTTCGCAAGATAATGTCTTTCAATGTCTTTATATATACTGAACTCCAATTGTTTAGGGTCAACAAGAACGAATTTGACCTGCGAAGGGTGTTTTTTGTACAGCAGTGATGTTATTATTGCGTTTAGTCCGACTGATTTGCCCTGACCAGTCGCACCTGCAACTATAAGATGTGGAGTTTTTGCCAAATCAAACATAAATACACCATTTGTAATAGTTCTACCCATCACTATTGGCAACTCAGCCTTATAGTCTTTGAATTTCTGTGAAAGAATCAAAGGTCGCATACCTACTGTTTTAGGTTTAGAATTAGGCACCTCTATACCCACTGTCCCTTTGCCGGGAATAGGTGCAATAAGCCTTATTCCCATTGCCGAAAGCGAGAGCATTATATCCTTCTCCAAACCTTGAATCCTCGATATTCTAACACCATCTTCAGGTACAATTTCAAATAGCGTAACGGTAGGACCTATGGTCTCAACAATTTTTTTGACCCCTATCTTGAAATTCCGCAATGTGGTTATAATCTTCTGCTGGTTGGCCTGCTGTTCTTCAGGCGAAACACCTGCATTTTGGTTCGAAAAATCATTTAGCAATTCTGGCGAAGGAAATTTGTAATATTCCAAATCCAGTGTAGGGTCGTATGGTCCCAACTCTTCTAACAAATTCCTTTCCGTGATTTGTACATCGGTTTTGTCTCCTTCGTTTATAATGACCACATCATCCTTTTTGTCTTCTGTAACATCCTCTGAGTTATTTTCCTCGAACACTTCTACTTGGTCGTCATCTGATGTCTTGATGGTTTCAATAGGTATTTCTTCTTTGTTCTCTGGTTCATCTACGGTTGTCGAGACAATAATTTTTTGTTCGGGCTCTTCTTCTTTGTCTTCTTCAATAGTCTCGTCACTTCCATTTTCATCTGTATCTTCCGGTAATGCCTCACCACCATTTTCTTTCTTGACAAACGAAGGAATTGAAAGAATCTTGCCATTAAGAAATCTATGCCAACCGAAAGCTATAATGCCAAAGGCTATGAATGTTCCAGCAAGTACAAGAATCTCTCCAAGCAAACCTATTTTGCTCTGTAACAATCCATCTATCATCTGACCGTATGCTCCACCAAATCGTATGAAACAATCTTCGTCAAAAGGAGAAGTTACCAAAGTCATAGTGACAGGCAACCAAATCAATATCAATATCGGATAAATGATGCACTTCATTTGTGATTTGACCTTTATACCCAACAGCATAAAAGAGAAAATTGCTAAAATAAACGGCACCACAATAGCTGACACACCAAACATTCCGTTTATGAATAAATCAGACATGTATGCACCAAATGTCCCTGTCCAGTTTTTAGGTTGCGGGCAATCACCGCTTTCACAATAAATAAAGCTCTGGTCTTCTGCTCCAGTGAAGAAATATGATACTATGGACATTAGCAATGCCAACGCAACCATAAAGAGCACCATCCCACTCAAAGCCTTGAACTGTGACGATGTCATCAAGTTGCGTACCCAACTGATATCACTGCTTTCACTGTTATTTTTTGTTTTTTTACTGCTTGTTTTTTTTGCCATGGTATTTACAATAAGATTTAATATCGCACTTTTCACATTTAGGTGTTCTTGCAGTACAAACATATCTGCCGTGCAACAACAGCCAATGATGCATATCAGCACATAGTTCAGGCGGTATATTAGCCATTAGAACTTTTTCGCATTGCAGTGGATTGCGTGCATTATTGGATATGCCAATTCTGTTGGAAACCCTAAAAACGTGAGTATCAACAGGCATTGCAGGCAATCCAAACCCTACAGCCATAACTACATTTGCAGTCTTGCGACCTACTCCAGGAAGTGATTCCAATGAATCTCTGTCTCCTGGTACAATGCCACCAAACCGTTCTACCAACATTTTGGACATTCCAACAAGATGTTCAGACTTGGCATTTGGGTATGATATGCTGCCAATGAAGTGCAGTATCTCATTGGCTGAAGCTTTCGACATTGCTTCTGGCGTAGGATAAGCCTTCAATAATGCTGGAGTTACCATATTGACACGCTTATCAGTACACTGTGCACTCAACATCACAGCGACCAGTAAAGAAAACTGGTCGCTGTATTTAAGTTCGGATTCAGGTTTGACTCCTTTCGAAAGAAAATATCCAATCACTCCTGCAATCCTTTCACCTGTAGTCATTTTTCCTGATATGCGTATTTCAGGTTATAGTATTTCATCAGTTCTTTCAGTTCGTCAACCTGCTGCTGAAGTCTGCGACCATTGTCCGTATCTCTTACGTATGTTCGTTTCTGGTCTGTCTCAACAACAAAATGTGTTCCTTGAAGGTCTATGCCCTCCTCTATGGCTTTCTTGCGACTTTCAAAAGCTTCGTGTTGAACCAACTGCATAGTGTGAGAATTCGACACAAGAGTGTATCCTGCTATTCCAGTCTCGCTGTGGTATGCGCGCGAAAAACCACCATCAATCACAAGAACCTTGCCATTCGAACGTATTGGACTTTCTCCCTTAGTCGTTTTGACTGGAACATGACCGTTGATTATATGACGGTGAGTGCCGATTACACCAAATTCGTCAAGCATCATATCACATACCTTCTCGTCATCACGGAATTTATAGAAATAACCCTTATGCTCGGCATGTGGCTCTTTGTCTTCTATCAGATAACGCTCAAATGTTGCCATTTGGTGTTTGTCAAATGAAGGACTGTCAGGTCCACACCACCAATACCACATATAGTCAAGTGCTGTCTCGTATTCAGGTAATTCTTTGCATGGCAGACAAGCCACTCGCACAAGACGGTCAACTTCGTCGCAGAGTGCTTTGCCTTTCAGTTTTTTGCCAAGCAGTTCAACCTCCTTGAATTCTCCTTTGTCATTCAAAGGAATAGAGGCATGGAACAATAGGTTACCATTGCATACAAGATAGAGCATACCTTTGTCAAGCATCAGTCTGAGGTGTTGAGCCATCTTGGCACTTCCAACAAATGAGTTGTGCAGTTTAGTAAGTACGTCACGTTCTCCTTCCGTAAGTTCGTATGGGTTTTGTGGGTCAACCGTAGGAAAGTCTGCATCTTTCAATTCGTACCACTTTCCTCCTATCTCGACTGTACCTTTCTCACGGTCTATCTTGTGCAAGAGGTCACGGCTCTCCATTCCCCATTCTGGATGACGTGCAATGATGTCATGTTCTATCTTCCATTGAATTACAGCTATGGCCTTGTGCATTTGTGCTATCAGCCTTACGTTGGCTTCGTCATAGTTGATGTCTGCATATTTGAGTTTAGGCATATATGGCAGACAGCTATCGTTGGCATAGTTGGCTTGGGCAAATGTGGCAAGCGGCAACATATTGATTCCATAACCATCCTCAAGGGTGATTAGATTTGCATATCTGAGTGAAATTCTCAACACATTGCACATACAAGCATCGTTACCTGCAGCTGCTCCCATCCATACTACATCATGATTACCCCACTGAATATCAATGTCTCTATATTGCAACAGTTTATCCATAATGAGGTGTGCTCCAGGACCACGGTCGTATATGTCACCAACCAAATGCAGACGATCTATCACAAGCCTTTGGATAACATTACACATAGCCACAATGAAGGCATCCGAACGACCATTATTGATTATACTCTCGAATATCGCTTCAACGTATGCATGCTTGTGTTCGTCGTTACCACTCTCGTTCATCAACTCTTCAATGATATACGAGAATTCTTTTGGCAACGCCTTGCGAGTCTTTGAACGAGTATATTTTGACGAGACTGCCTTCAGTACTCTCACAAGACGAGGCAAGGTCACGCGATACCACTCGCCTATATTGTCTTTCTCTTCTACTTTGATGATTTCAAGGCGTTCTGCTGGGTAATAAATCAGCGTACAAAGGTCATGCTTCTCCTTTTCTCGCAACTCTGTTCCAAACTCGTCGTTCACTTTGCGTGCAACAGAACCGCTGGCATTTCTAAGCACATGGTCGAATGCCTCATATTCTCCATGTACATCAGAAAGAAAATGTTCAGTTCCCTTAGGCAAGTTAAGTATTGCCTCAAGGTTAATAATTTCAGTGGAAGCTGCCTCAATTGTAGGGAATTGACGTCCCAACAACTCTAAAAATCTTATGTCCATATCTTATTGGTTTATTATCTGATTAAAGTCTGCAAATATAACTCTTTTTTTTTACATAGCAAAGAAAAAGACAAAAAAAATTTTCTTTGAAGAATTTCAACTTAACTTTTGGAAATATCAAAAAAATGTCGTAAATTTGCACCCTAAAATTTGGTAATAAATATGCGTCAACTAAAGATTACAAAGTCAATCACTAACCGAGAAAGCCAGTCGTTGGACAAATACCTGCAAGAAATTGGTCGTGAAGACCTTATAACGGTAGAAGAAGAAGTGAAGCTGGCTCAAGATATTCGTCGAGGCAACCGTGCAGCTCTCGAAAGATTGGTCAGCTCAAATCTGCGTTTCGTTGTATCCGTGGCAAAACAATACCAAAATCAGGGCCTTTCTCTCCCTGACCTCATCAACGAAGGTAATTTAGGACTGATAAAAGCTGCCGAAAAGTTCGACGAAACACGCGGCTTCAAGTTCATCTCGTATGCTGTATGGTGGATTCGCCAAGCTATCCTTCAAGCTCTCGCAGAACAGTCTCGTATTGTCCGCCTTCCTCTCAATCAAGTTGGCTCTCTGAACAAAATCAATAAAGCTTTGTCAAAGTTCGAACAAGAAAACGAACGTCGCCCATCTGCCGAGGAACTTGCTGAGGAGTTGGATATGCCTATTGATAAAGTGGCTGAAACTATTAAAATTTCAGGCCGCCACGTTTCGGTAGATGCTCCGTTTGTTGAGGGCGAAGACAATTCTCTGTTGGACATCTTGGTGAACGATGATTCTCCAATAGCTGATAACGGTTTGGTTAACGAGTCGTTAGCTACCGAGATTAACCGCGCGTTGGACACAATGTTGTCTGAACGCGAACGCGAGATTATCAAAAAATTCTATGGTCTCGGAGGAGAAGACGAGATGACTCTCGAAGAAATAGGCGACACTTTCGGACTTACCAGAGAACGTGTTCGCCAAATCAAAGAAAAAGCACTTCGCAAAATCAAGGTTCACCCTAATAATACTATCCTAAAAAGTTATTTGGGATAAAGTTGAAAGATTTAACACACGATTCTGTCCCCAGACTGATTTGGAGTTTTGCTCTCCCATCTCTGATAGGCACCTTGACCAATACGCTCTACAATGTTATAGACCGTATCTTTATTGGTCAAGGTGTCAGTGCTTTTGCCCTTTCCGGTCTTGCTCTCACTTTCCCGTTCGTGAACATTATGTCTGCTTTCAGCATGCTGGTCAGCATCGGTGCAGCTTCGTTGGCCTCGCTTTTTCTCGGCAGCAAAGACCGTAACATCAAATTTGTACTCACAAATACCCTTTTCCTCACTTTTGCCACTTACTCCATTGTAACCATCGTGTGCATGGTTTTTCTTGACCCTATACTCACTGCTTTCGGAGGCACACATAATACCCTTCCCTACGCTCGCGAATACCTGACTGTTATCATACCTGGACATATATTCACATCGCTTAGTTTCACACTTTCAAACCTCATACGCGCATCAGGTCATCCTTTCCGTGCAATGAGCATCCTTGTTTTAGGTTTCGGACTGAACATTTTCCTTGACCCACTCTTTATTTTCGTATTTGATATGGGCATTCGCGGTGCTGCTATCGGCACTGTAATATCAATGGCAGTCTCTACGCTCTGCGGCCTTATGTTCTTTTTCAATAAAAAAACAGAACTCTCCTTTTTCAAAGCCACGTTCCGTATTAATGGCAAAATGATTCTGAAAATGCTTTCGATAGGCTTCTCTCCTTTTCTGTTGCAATTCTGCAATTCGTTGGTGCTCGTTGTTATGAATGACTCATTGCTTGCTTATGGTGGCGATCTTTCGCTTGCCGCTTTCGGTATAATCACGTCGTTCACATCTATCGTCAGCACTGCCATAACAGGATTCGCTCACGGACTGCAACCCATCTTCGGATTTAACCACGGCGCAGGTCAACATTACAGAGTTTTTGAGGTGCTGAAAAAAGGAATCTTATATACTTCGATAATATCAATGATAGGTTGGCTGATTGCTATGTTGTGTCCTATTGCTGTCGCAAAGTGCTTTGTTTCAGACAACCCTATTCTCATCGGTATGGCTGCTAATGGATTACGTTGTTATAGCCTTATGATGGGACTTGTCGGCTTCAATATTGTCGTTACGTTGTTTTACCAAAGTATCGGCCGTCCGGACATATCTGTGATTCTGACTTTTGCACGTCAAGTCCTTTTCTTGATTCCTTTCATCCTGCTGTTGCCACATTTACTGAATATATGGACATCTAACTTGAATGCTCTATGGCTGTCGCAACCTGCGTCAACATTGTGTTCCGCCATATTAGGATTTATGATTCTTCAAAAATCATATAGAAGAGTTCAATAAACTTACCTACACTCTAAAACACAAAATTGTAACGACGGTAATTTCTCCGTCCTCAAAATAAAATCAATATGTTACTATCTATGACAGGCTATGGCAAGGCCTCTTGCGAATACTCGGACAAGAAAATTGCCGTCGAAATCAAGTCTCTCAATTCAAAAGCGATGGATATCAACACTCGCATTCCTTTCATTTACCGAGAGAAGGACATTGAGTTGCGCAACATTATATCCCAACGATTGATTCATGGCAAGGCTGACCTGATTATCTCCATTGATGATTTTTCAACAAGATCAGCCGTTCAGGTCAACACTGCTCTTATGGGCAAATATTGCGAACAAATGGTCGAAGCCTCGAAATCGCTGAATATTCCATTGCCAGAGAATATGATGGAAGTGCTTCTGCGTTTGCCAGACGTAATGCATTCAGAGAATTCTGTTCTTGACGAAAACGAGTGGAAACAAGTCATTAAGTGCCTTGACCAAGCACTTAACCAGTTTGATATTTTCAGACATCAAGAAGGAGCCGCTCTACAACAGATGTTCATTGAGAAACTGGACATAATCGAGAACCTTCTTGCCCAGATTGAACCTTACGAAACAGAGCGCATAGAGAAGATACGCACACGCCTGACAGAAAATTTGGACAAAATCAAAGAAAAGGCAGCTATCGACCCTAACAGATTGGAACAAGAGATGATTTTCTACCTTGAGAAATTGGACATCAACGAGGAGAAAGTGAGACTGACTAACCATATTCGCTATTTCCGCGAGACAATGGAAAACGAGGTCGCCCCTGGCAAAAAACTTGGGTTCATTGCTCAAGAGATGGGTCGTGAAATCAACACACTCGGTTCAAAATCAAACCATTCTGAAATGCAGATTATCGTAGTGAAGATGAAGGATCAACTGGAACAAATCAAAGAACAGGTACTGAACGTACTATAAATCTACATACCCAATGGATAGTGCCTACTTTGGGCTGATTTATGTCGCACCTTCAGCGCTTGGAATTTGCATGCAAAGTCTCCCACACGAAACGTTGTAGAGCCTTTAATACGCCCAAAAATCATAAAAATTATACCATTGCGTGGGATACATACGCACTATTTCCTCCATCTCTCTGCCATACTGAACAGCCATTTCGTTGGCTGCCCTTTTCACGTTGCCCACTGCCTGATATTCACGACAAAATATACGATATGTATTCCATTTGGTTTTCATAACAAAAACACTGACAACCTTCCTTCCCGATGCTGCAGCTACCAAGAAAGGACCAAGTGGAAGGTTCGCAAATCTACCAAAAAATTCAATCTTTACTGCTTTTTGCGAATTTAACATTCTGTCTGCATGCATCGATACTATCTCTCCATTTTCTAACGCATTATTCACAGCAAATATGTGATTCATACTCTCGTCAACAGTTATCACTTTAATGCCATTTTTTGCAAAATGTTCTATCCTATTTTGCATCACAGTTGCATTCTCACCTGAATAAAGAAGAACATTCATAGGACGCTTCATTCCCCCCAACAAATAGCCTGTCATCTCATAATTCCCAATGTGTGAGCCTAATATTATGACCCCATCATCAGAATCATTTATTATACGCTCGCACTCAATGTTATTATGCTCCAATTTATACTTTTTCCCCGCATATACAGCCAAGCGATCCATTATCACCTGACCAAACTGAAAATAAGTAGCATACGTTTTTGCCAAAGCTTTGAATGGATTGTACCCAAAACAACTTCTGAAATACCTGTATGTATTGGAACTATGTTTATAACCGAAAATGATATAAAAGATTATCACAATAGCCATTACACAATACACTACTCGCACGTCTATATATTTCAGACATCTTGTTAGCGTATTAAGTAACCACGGTGTACCATCAGATTTTCCAGACCACTCTTTGCTCATCTGTTATTACTTGTGGTGTGTTCTAAAGAAATCCATTATTTTATCCGTCAGAATAGTCTGGCTGAAACCACCGTCATTATATATTGTTTGCATTGTCACTTTTCGTGTATAGTCAGAGAATAGCATTGCACAAAGTTCAGCACATTCCTCTTTAGATGCATTGCCCAAAGGAGCCATATTCTCGGTATATTCTCTGAAGAAATCCATCTGCTCAAAACTCTTTCCTGCTCTTGACGCAACAGCTGACTGAGATATGCAATTGACCCTGATACCTTTTTTCGCTCCACAAATTCCACCCATATTTCTTGCTACACTTTCCAACAATGCCTTAGCATCACTCATATCATTGTAATTTGCCATATATCTGTTAGCAGCGATGAACGACAATGCCACAACCGAACATCCTTCTGCCAAAGTGTCGCTTTCTATACCGCATCTCAGTATTTTGTGCAACGAAAGAGCCGACACGTCAGCCGTTGTGTTGAAATAGTTATAATTCATCTCTTCATAGTCTATGTGGCGTCTGATGTTCTGAGACATTGCAACCGAGTGAAGCACAAAATCTATTTTACCACCAAGCTTTTCGACCGACTCATCCAAAAGATGTTTAATTTCTTCTACATTCGTAGCATCTGCAGCTATCAAGTCAACGCCCAGTTCTTCAGCAAGTTTCGAGACAGTGCCCAACCTTATTGCTATAGCACTATTGGTCAATACAATCTTTGCCTTTTCTGCAAAACATCTCTGTGCTACTGACCAAGCAATTGAGTTTTCGTCAACAACGCCAAACACTATTCCACGTTTACCGGCAAGCAAACCATGTGATTCGGTAGTATTAAATTCCATATTCAATATCTTTCAAAGTTTCAACACAAAAATTTTGGCTGAATTTCACAAAAAAGTTCTCGCTTATAGTATTAAGCGAGAACTTTTTGTAATCTTGTCAATTATTATTCTTGAACAGTAAATCCCTCTTTGATAAAGTCAGAGACCTTCTCTGCATATTTCTGAGCAACCTCAGACTCGCGGGCAGCATTTTCAAATGCACGAATACGAGCTTTGGTAGCAGCCTCTTCGTCAACAAGATAATATGCTCGGAATTCGTAGCCAGGTTTGCCAGCTATGGTTGTCTTACGATAAAGAGAATATGAGTGCTTGAGTTCGCCACGAATCTCCTTATCAACAGATGCTTCGTAGGCCTCGTAGAAGTGCTCGAATTCTTCAGCCTCTTCAGGAGAGATATTTGAACCCATATCCTCTACAATACGACCTTTGATTCTCTTGCTTGCCTGCTGTGCATATCTGACACTTGCATTCATTTCAAGCTTGTCGCTACCAATATTCTGATTGGTAGAGGTTGTTGTAGCAAAAATTTCTCGAACACCTTCATTGTTCATGGCCTCATAGTGTTTCAACAGTACGACATCAAGTGTGCGTGACGTACCAAACACCAACCACCCCTCTTTGGTGTACTCTTTCATTTTGTTCTTGTACTCTTTTTTCAAAGCTTTTTCCAATGCTTTATTGTTTTGTGATGTTGCATCAAAAGATACAGCGCAAATCATAATTGCCACAACGGCTAAAATTACTTTTTTCATAATGAATAAATTTAGTTTATAATTAAAATGTTGTTATTTTCCTCCAATTATAAGATAGCAGTGTCCAAGTCCATTAGGCACAACTTTACATTCAAGCATAAAGTTTTTTTTGAGATACGAACGAAGTTGTCTTACGAACGACTCAGTGTCCTGAGGCTTGCCTTGTGGCGTGTATAAAGGTATTCGCATTTGGTCGTATCTTGCAAAAGTTTCACTGCCTTCAGCTTTTGAATATCTGTGTTCAACAGTGTTTTCGGCTATCCAATCGTCTATTAGTTCTGCCAATTCCTTGCCTTGAAACTCTGTTTCCAAATCAACTGTTGCATCATCCCAGATTTGGATATCCATAGTTACTTCCCTGCCGTTCGCAAAAAGGTCATCAAAATATGACTGAAGACGAGCACAGAAATTGTCAATGTTGGTAAGAACTGCCTCCTCAAGGAGAATATCAGGTGCAGCAGACATTGAAGGTTCACCTACACCCTCGGCTCCTGCAATCTGTTTTCCTGTGTACGAATCTATGCCCTGAAGAGTATATGTTATATAATTTTTTGGACCATTTTTCTTAATCGTCCACGTTACCTTCATAAGAATGTCTGCTTTAGCATACCTATTAAGGAGATCTATAGGATTTTCTTTTATCGAAGCCCCATTTTTGCTGGTCATTACAACGTTTCTTGCTGAGGTTTGGTCAATGCGCGACAAAGCAGCATCAAGGGTATTGAGTGGAAATCCTCGGTCAGCCATCATTGAACCGAGTTTTGAGATTACAAAAACAAGCTGGTCACTGGTCTGCAAAGCTTTTTTGTAATCAGGTATCGAATTTTCAACACCATCGTTGTCAAATGAGCGCATACACCCATTTTGGTTGCACCACACATCGCTTGGAACAACCATTATGGAAGGCTTTTTTGCTTGCGCCATAAGCATATTCAACGTCGCTATCACAAGCAGTATTGATGTAATAATTTTTTTCATAAAATTTTAGGTTAGTTCTATAAATTCATTTTGAGGGTTTTTGAAGTTTGTTTTGAGCAGATTGCTGTGCGGAAGAAGGGAGCATAGCGGGCTATGTGACCGACTGACAACCTGTCAAGACCGAGAGCA
>JAGHVI010000146.1 GCA_018064385.1 Candidatus Minthenecus merdequi | reverse complement strand
TGTCAGTCGGTCACAATGCCCGCATTGCTTCCTTCCTCCGCACAGCAATCTGCTAAAAATAAACTTCAAAATCGTCTCAACCTAATTTATAGAACCACCCTTAAAATTACACTTATTGCAATTCTTTGTCTGACAGGCATAAGTTGCAAATCTGACAATCAAAAACAAATTATGGATAAGATTAATAAACTCGGTGGTATATTCACTGAAATGGTAGAAAATGACAGTACATTCGGAGTACAATGGAAAAACATTCCACTCGGGCACAAGGCTTTTGCGCTTATGAAAGATGAACTGCCTTTACGCATAGAAGGGGAACTCACTCCATATACCCGCATTGTTCTACTGAACAAGATGATGTCCTGTATGCCAGAAAGGGACTGTGCAAGATTCTTCAAAGAAGTGAAGGAATACCAATTGTCACTGTTTGAAAAAATCAGTTCAGAGGACATTGAAGAAGATATGGACATTGACGGATACAAAGGTAATCCGGAAGGATATGTCAGAGAATATACTGAAGGACAGCATCGGAAAAGCCTTCTGAGGACAGAAGAATACCTTGACAGCAGCATTTCAATGGAGGAGTGGTGCAAGAAATACGGAATTATGCTCAAATTTGACCCTGTTGAGCGCTCCGAACGATGGGAAGAATGCATATATGAGGTAGAAAAAGAATGCTGGGACACTCTATCAAACGAGCCGAAGAGAATGGGGTTCTGCTTCTCTTATTGGAGTACCAAGAAGTCGGTTCTCGCAAAATACGGAATTGAATGGGACACCCCTGCCATAATGAATCCAAGAGTTATGTTTGATTGAAAATGACGTAACGTGGAGGTAGTGTGTTAAACTTCAAAATCGTCTCAACCTAATTAATAGAACCACCCTTATATAGCACAGGGCTCACGCCCTGTGCTATACTCTTTCGTCCCTTTGGGACTTTTGGTCTCGTTTTTAATCCAATTTTGAACACCCTACCCCTATAGGACAAAAAAAATTGATATGTGTAAATTTTTTCAACAAAAGTTTCTTTTATATCGAAAAAAAGTCGTAACTTTGCAAATTGATTGGGGTGAGTCTCAACAAAGGAGGAATACAACTGATGGATATAAAGCTTATAGGTCTATCTATCGTTAATCTATCGTTGATACTACATAGAACAATGTTCAAAAGATGTCCTATATTAAGTGTATTTTACAGAAGAGGAAAAGCACTACAGCCGAACTAAGAACGAAACAATTGGAAAATGATTTATATGAATCTTGCCCACTTGTCTGGGCGCGAAAAGGACTTTATCAACGAGGCGTTTGACACTAATTGGGTAGTACCTTTAGGACCTAATGTCAATGGATTTGAGGCTGACTTGGAAGCATATATGAATGAGACAAATGCCAACGTTACCGAAAGTCAAAATCTAAACAAAAAACGAGTTGTAGCGCTCTCGTCGGGAACTGCCGCTGTACACCTTGGATTATTAGACATTGGAGTGCAGGCAGGTGACGAAGTGCTTTGCCAAAGTCTCACATTCTGCGCAAGCGTAAATCCTGCAATCTATCTTGGAGCAAAACCAATTCTCATAGATAGCGAACCAGATACATACAATATGAACCCCGCATTGCTTGAAAAAGCGATATTGGATAGGATTAGAATCACTGGTCGCAAACCAAAAGCAATTGTATTGGTTCATCTCTACGGTATGCCCGCCAAAGTTGATGAAATAATGGTTATCGCAGCACGACATAAAATTCCAGTAATGGAAGATGCTGCCGAGGCTTTGGGTTCTACCTTCGATGGTCAACTATGCGGAACCTTTGGTCAATATGGGGTATGGAGTTTCAACGGGAACAAAATGATTACTACCTCAGGTGGTGGTGCGCTTATTTGCCCAAACATTGAATCCAAAAAAAATGCCATATTCTACGCAACTCAAGCGAAAGAACCAATACCTTACTATCAGAACAAAAATATAGGCTTTAACTACCGATTGAGCAACATTTGTGCAGGCATTGGTCGTGGGCAAATGACTGTATTAAAAGAACATATCGCTCACCACAGAATGCTGCACGACATATATACTCATTTATTTGAAGGTGTCGAAGGCATTACAGTTCATTCGGCACACAACAAACGGTTCAATCCGAACTATTGGCTCACCACAATTTTGATTGATCCGTCCGTAAAAATATTTATTAACGGAAAAGAATCTCTTGTCCGAAGTATAAAATCCGAAGGTGGTCAACCAAATGACAACGTTGAACAACTCCGAATCTATCTTGAACAAAATGGAATAGAATCAAGAGCACTATGGAAACCACTCCATTGTATGCCTGCATATTCTAAATATCCTGCATATATTGATGGTGTAAGTGAATCATTGTTCAAACGGGGATTATGTTTGCCATCAGGGCCACACGTAAGCATTGACGATGCAAAGACGATAGTAAGACTAATCAAAGAAGTGCTTAGATGACATTTATCAACATAAACTTAACGTATTATGGAAGCAAAGTTTTTACAATGCCTAACTTGCGGAAACATCATCTGCAAGGTGGTTGATTCAGGAGTTACTCCAAAGTGTTGTGACTCTTTCATGCGTCTTCTTGAACCAAAGACAAATGAAATGGGTAACGAGAAGCACCTGCCAGTCGTAACCAGATTAGATTCATACACTATTCAGGTTAAAGTAGGTTCAACACCCCACCCTTCAACACCCGAACATCACATTGTTTTCATTGCTTTGTTGACCAAAAGCGGCATCCAAATAAAGCATATTACGCAGGATGGTGAAGCTCCAACAATTACCTTCGATTGTCCTCAAGGCGAGGCTGTTGCAGTTTATTCTTTTTGCAATATCCACGGACTCTGGGTAACACAATTCAGTGAAGGGTAGTTCTATTAATTATGTTTGTATGTTATATCAGAGGATGATTCATAATTAGAGAAGGTCGGCTACATTCGGCATATCTAAACAAGTTTATCTCTGCTCTCGTTTGCACGACCTTTGGAGAAGGTCGGTCGCACTCGGCATATCTGTAAGCATTCGATAAAATACATATTGTAGCAGTTGTAGTATAGTTGTAACTTTGCAGTCGCAATTTTGCATTAACTATAACTACTATTATTATGACAAAA
>JAGHVI010000123.1 GCA_018064385.1 Candidatus Minthenecus merdequi | reverse complement strand
ATAAATCAACACTTTAATGAATAGGTACATTAGTTCAATCAAAGTCAAGGAGATATTCCATCTGAAAGACTTTTCCATCGAGATGGATGACAATTTTCCACACTTGATTATCACTGGGAAAAACGGAAGTGGTAAGACTGTTCTTTTGAATGCCATTGCGGAATTTCTTAGAAACATAGAAACGGATGAGAGGCTTCAGTTTCTTCAGTATCATACATTATTAGCTGCATCTCGTGCTGTCATGCCTTCATTATCTTCACCCATTGATAGACATCAACAAGAAATAGGTATTAAACATTCCGAAGAGCGAATAAAACGAGTGTATGGTAAGGTTAATCTTGAGTTTACTGATATTGAGGATGTTTCGAGATTATACCATAATGGCAAATTCATTTTTGCATATTACGGGGCATTGCGCGAACCTAAGATGCAAGAACCTGAAAACCCGACAAAACCAAATATAGGAAAGAAGCCTACAATCGGTCAATCATCGACCGACCAATTCCTGAATTTCCTTTCAGACCTCAAGATACAGGAAGCCCTGGCAATGAACGAGAACCAAAAGGAAGATGCCGACCGAATCAAAGAATGGTTTGTCTCGTTTGAAAGACTTTTAGGCGAGTTGTACGAAGACGAAAAACTCCGCCTGAAATTCAACTATAAAGACTACTCGTTCAGAATCGAGACAGAAGGAAAATCGTTCAAATTCACGAAACTTTCAGACGGTTTCGCTGCAGCCATTGACATTATCGCTGACCTTATCCTCAAGATGCAGCAAGGCGAGACAGTCACCAGAGCGTATGAAAAGCAGGGCATAGTGCTAATTGATGAAATTGAGACACATCTGCATCTGAGCCTTCAGAAAAACATTTTGAGAATACTCACAAAAGTTTTTCCTAATATCCAGTTTATCGTCACAACCCATTCGCCTTTCATTCTGAGTTCACTTGACAACGCCACAGCCTTTGACCTGGAACACAGGGAACCAATCACCGATTTGACCGAATACTCATACGAATCACTCGCAGAAGGGTATTTCGGGGTCAAGACAGAGTCAAGTTACATAGGTGCCAGACTTGCCGAACTCAAAGAGTTACTGTCGAAGGATGAACTTATGGCAAATGAGCAGAGGAAAAAAGAGCTACTTATAGAGGAATTCGACAAAATACCAGAAATGATTTCTCCGTTATATATTGGGGAATACCGTCAACTCATGATAAAAGAAAAGGCGAAAAGGTCATGATAAGGCAAAAGAAAGATTCCAACGTTCCTAAATCATTGTCCACAACCAAAAGTTACAGGAGGGACGATGTGCAACGGCAACTCATGGAAGACCAGCACGAGAAATGCTATATCTGCGAGCAAACCCTTACAACCGATTTTGAGATAGAGCATTTGAAAAGCCAATCAAATCATGAGGAATTGACACAAGAGTGGAACAACCTGTTTATGTCATGTGGTTATTGTAATCGCAAAAAATCGTCGGATTATGACGAAATTGTCAATCCTTTGACTATCGATGTCGAGGATGTAATTCAGCAAGAACTTGATTTTCGTAACAAGAAAGCCAAATTCACAAGTTTAACCACCGATACATCAGTTGAAAAGACAATCGAACTGCTCAATGTAATTTACAATGGAACAAGGAAATGTCGGAAATTCAGGGAGAAACAGTTTATTGAAGAAATCATATCAATCGTTAGTAGTTTCTGCAAAATGACACTTGACTACCTCGCCAATCCAAACGAGGAAAACAGAAAAGCAATAATAGATGATTTGTCAATAGACCAAGAGGCATTGGGGTTCAAATATTGGATAATCAAATCTGAACCAAAATTGGAAAAAACGTTTGCCAATTATATTGTCTGGAATAAAA
>JAGHVI010000074.1 GCA_018064385.1 Candidatus Minthenecus merdequi | reverse complement strand
TGTGCGGAAGAAGGGAGCATAGCGGGCTATGTGACCGACTGACAATCAGCAAGATGTCAAAAGAAACTTCAAAAACACCAAAAAGTTTATTTGTTACTTGTCTTTACATTTCTATCTTAACGGTGAATTTATAGAACTCACCTTATATTTTTGCTCATTTTTTTCTGATGTTATAAGCTTCCAGAAAACGCCTTTTTCAATATGTTCTTTCTTGCCTCCAAGGCGATGCCAAGGGCTATGAACTTTTGGCTTTTCAAGCCGCATGCTGACAAGATGCTTCTTACGAAGACTTCTTCCTTGCTCAAATTTTGCTCGCTTGCAAAAAATCAGTTTTTCGCCATGATGAGTCCTTCGACATGCTCAGGACAAACTCTTGGGCGGACATTGCAACGAAAATCCTTCGACAAACTCAGGACGAGCTCCTACGAAAACTTTCCGTTACGATGACCTGTTTATTATTAACGGATATTGCTCCGTTTAACTGTTCTTTACAATCTATTTATTCTTGTCTTCATCCTTCTCTTCTGGCAACTCAGCCCAGCGGTCGGCAGGTGGCAGATAGTCAGAGGCTTTGGCAGAGGAAATGGCGGACGTGCCGGTCTTGCTTTCGAGCTGCTTGCGTGCAACTTTGGCTACGCTGCCGCCTTCCTTGGCTACCTGTGCACTTTTGCGGAAACCTTTGGGATTCTTCTGGCGAGAGATTTCGGTGGTGGAGGCTTCGGCAAGCATGTTGAGGGCGAGTTCTACATTCGTCATATTGTCACGCAGGTTTTCTTTCTTCAGACCTTTGTACTGCTTGTACTGATGAGTTGTCATACCGCTCCATTCCTTGGTGATGATGTCGGTGAGCGAGGCATATTGTTGCCCTTCCTTCACTCCGGCTCTGTCCCATTCATCGGTCAGTTCTTTACGTACCTCGATACCCTTGACGCGCTGGGTAATCCACTTGTCGCTATACCCCAGACGTTTGTAGTCAGCAACAGCTTGGTCAATGCTTCGCTCAGGATCCTGCATTTGGTTAAGGCGTTCGGCAGCAACCTGTGCCATCCATTGCTTGAACGGCTCTGCCTTTGGCGAAGGTATGGATTGTATGATGCGGAAAATCTGTTGCTGGTCAGCTACGTCAGTCAAACGCATCTTGCCATCATTTGCATGCATTTTCAACTGGTTACAATTTGTAACCGTTTCGTTCCCTTCCTTTATAAGCCTATGTTTCAGAACTTTCCAATAGTTACGTGCATGGTTGTAGTCGGGTTGGTCGGTCAAAACACCGCACACATCCACGATGGAGAAGTACCATTTCTCCTCGTCTGCATTCCATACCGTACGGACTTTCTGACCATTGAACAACTGTATTTTATGGTTTTTATCGTTCATAATCTTTATGCAATATTTATTCCGTTTCTCGCTGCGGTTTATTTCTATGAAATTCATCACTGCATCGGGCGATTCGATTCTTTCTTCACCTAGTTCAAGTATTCATCCAGCACATAGAAGGTGTCGATGCAAGAATCTTGACAAAGCTAATTAATAGAACACACCCTATAGTGACTCCACGTCAATTGTCCAGACAGTGTCTGGATTTTTGGATTACCTTCTTCCCGTATTCGGCACGTAGTTTTCCTCTTTGCTCGAAATTAACGATATACTCACCTATTCGCCAATATGTCTCAGTCATTATGGTATTGACGTGAGCAACAACCTTGCTCCTTGCCGAATCAACAAGGTCACGAATATTGTCAAACAAAGTTTGGTACTCTGTACTCTGTAATATTATGTCTTTCTCTTCCATCATTCTATGGTGATGTTATGTTTATGTTTCGCAAGCTTCCGCTCGTTGTTACTTTTCGCTATCATGTTCACTCTCTGCCGCTAATCGGTCGGTGAGTTTGGACTCTATTTCCTCTATTGTCGGAATCATACCTTCCACCTTTGTTGGATACAGCTTCTCCAGTTCATACTCGGAGATGCCGATGGGTTGATTGCATCCTTCTAGTGAATATTGAGCAAGAAGATTGTCTTTGCTCTTGCACACCAGAATGCCAATGGTGGGATTGTGGTGTGGTTGTACTTGCCTGTGATGCCAGCAAAAGCAAAGTTGTAAGGATCCTTGGTAATCTCGTTGGCAAGGTCACTCATCGGCTTGGGCAAAGTGGAGGTGAAATTATTCAGTGCCTTGCCCTCTCGCTCGTAGAGATTGGTGGAGATGAAGTTGAGAAGCATATCGCGACTCCAACCTTCTTTTATCGCTTTGCGGACGAAGAAGAGCGCCTTATCCCGATTCCCATCAACTTTGTCCATGATGAGGCGGTGGTGTCCCCAAGGGACTTGAAAAAGGTCTTCAATCCATGGAACAACTGCTGTTTCATCAGATTTTGCCACAACTTGTGGCTGAATTGCATCATCAGATTTTGCCACAACTTGTGGCAAAATTGCATTTCCCTGAGAATAAAGCAAATAGAAATCCTTCATGTAACGAAGGTTTCTTTCTGACAATCCGCTGACATCAGGTAGTTCCCTACGCAGGTCACTGCTCAGTACTCCATAGAATTGACTGCCATACTTATTGTCAAGACTATATTGTACAATGTCCCGCCCAAGACTCCAGTAGAATCGTAGCATCTCTGTGTTCACCTTGACGGCAGCCTTCACCTGACTTTGGCGGTATCGCTTTGAAAGTTCGGCTATCCACTCTTTGTACTGACTGTCAATTATTGTTATCCCTTTGCTCATTTTGTTTCTGATATTATAAACGTCTGGAATTATGTTATTTCTTGCCCACTGGCAAAGGACTTTGCAACGAAAACTTTCACGACGATACGTCATCGCTACGATGACTGTTTATTTTCGATTATCAACGACATCGTCAATAATCAAGACCTTATCATTATGTCTCGTTCCTGTTGCTTTGTTCTTGACAATTAGATGAATTTGCGAAGTTCTTACATAGTGCCAGGCAGATAACATTTGAGGTTGCAAAGATACTAATAATGTGTGATATGACAAAGGAATTATTCAAAAATTGCAGTTTGCGCAATGCAAATAGTCTAAAACTACCCATAATAATCTCAATCGCACATACCGTTCTTTACTGTTTATTGCAACTTACATTCGATTTTTTGTTCTTGTCCTCTTATCAAAATACTCCATACCTTTGTAATACCTACTTCATACGGACAGTGAATATGATTATCAATCACTTTTCCCCCTCCGCCTGTCCGAAAACTCTACTCATTACCTACAACACCTGCGCCCCGAAAGGGGCAACCAGCACATAGCCCAAGGCAACGCCTTTGGTATCAACAATCAACAAACACGCCCTGAAACGGGCAAAAGCACTATAACACCACAAATTTCAACCTGTACCGACTTTTCGGACAACCCCCATACACTCCGCATTCACAAACTCTCTATTCATTGCCATAAACGCTCCGTTTTAGAATACGTTTTTGAACCTATGTGTTGTAAAAAAGTCCAAATAGGTTAATACTTAAAAGAAAAACACATTCATAGTTTGTTGATTGTTAGTATTCTAAAAGATATGGAAGGGTAAAAAAAATAATAAAACAAAATAGACCTAATTTAATAAAAAAGCCGTATCTTTGCACTCGAAATCCAATCAGAGATTACAAAATCTCATATCGCATAAATCAGACAATAGGTTCTGCTGGTTTATACCCTTAAACAAATAAAAAAGAACCCACCTAAACAAGTTATTTTTATGAACAAAAAATTAAAATTATTTGCATTTATGCTGGCTGTATCTGTGCTGGCATTTACGTCATGCAAAAAAGACAACGAACCCGAAAACCCTTCTTCGTCTGAAACTGTGTATATTATGGGTACTTACAACACCGAATCATTTCTGATGACCAATGGTCAGATACACTATTTCACGAACCCAGACCGTGCAAAATTTATAGCCCTTGATATGGCAGTAAGCGACAATGGCGATGTCTATATCGTCGGCGAAGTAAAACCTGACGGCGACAGCATGCTCCCTCAGTCTATATTTGTACAAAAACAATGAGGAGTGCAGTGAATACACTTTCAACGCCGCCACCTTCTGCGGCATCGCATTCAAAGACAACGGTGACATTGCACTCGCTGGTCTCTACTATGGTCAACCCGCCGTATGGGACGGCACTAACAAAAGCGACCTCCCCCTCGTATCAAGAGACGATATCGTCCTGTGGGACATTTCTTCCATCGAATATGTGAATGGAAAAGAACTCATCGTGGGTACCTATATGGTCAATGAAGCCGAGCATTACATCCCCGTGGTTTGGTTGGATCGCCAACTCATAGAGGTGGGACAGATGGACAACACTTCTACTTTTGCTTTCGACGGAGCCTTTACCAGTAGTATGGATTTCGTACTCGGCGGTATTAACATTCGTCACGACAATGCGCAGGCTTTCGAATACAATGACATGCAACAAATTTTCACCGAGATTCCTTACCAATGGGAAGGTTCTAACGCCAGCATGGTTTACGGTGTCGTCAATTCTTCAAAATGGAATGACCCATCCCACAGCATATATTCCCTCGTAACCGAGTATTACGAACATGGTTACATTGACCCCATCACTGGCAGAATCGGTAGCTTAGACTCAATCAATGGTGGTTTCTATCTGGTGAAAAATGGTCAGGTGATGCCTGAAACAAAATACAAATACCCTAAGGACAACACCCTTGCTTCCGTCATAGATATGTCTATGAACTCTGAGGGAGAGATTGTGTTAGTCGGAACCCTTTATGATATGGAGTATCGCAACGTTCGACCCGCTTACTGGATAAATGGCGAGTGCCATATCATCAATCCAGACCGTATAGGTGACGATGGCGTAGCTTCGAGAGTTATCGTTAAAAGCACGACGGATAACAAACGTAAATAGTAAGTGATAAACACTTATATTGACAAATCTTTCTCCAGAATTGAAAGAATTTCTTCTCTGGGGAAAGATTTTCATTTTTTCCGAGGAAACATACGGCGCAGAATATTGGTAAGCATTCGATAAAATACATATTGTAGCAGTTGTAGTATAGTTGTAACTTTGCAGTCGCAATTTTGCATTAACTATAACTACTATTATTATGACAAAAG
>JAGHVI010000034.1 GCA_018064385.1 Candidatus Minthenecus merdequi | reverse complement strand
AACTAATACTCACATTTATATTATAAGTAGTGTATATAGATTATGTTTTTTAATAATATGGTGTTAGTTTTGTTAGTTTATAGTCTAATTTTTTGAGTGATTGCTATGTTACTATGTTTATAAAGTAAGTGGATTATTTGTGGAAAAATGACTGCTATTGTTGAAAACTTTTATTCCACATTGTAATTAACAATTTAGTAGTATTTATTCCACATACCATTGTGGAAAAGTATATGTTTATGTTATGAAATATGACGTTATAGTTATTGGTGCTGGTCATGCAGGTTGCGAGGCAGCTTGTGCTGCTGCTAATATGGGTTCATATACATTACTAATAACAATGGATATGAACAAGATTGCTCAAATGAGTTGTAATCCTGCTGTTGGAGGTATAGCTAAAGGTCAGATTGTCAGAGAAATAGATGCTCTTGGAGGTCAAATGGGTATTATCACAGATCTCTCTTCTATACAATTTCGTATGTTGAACCGTAGCAAAGGACCTGCAATGTGGAGTCCTCGTTCGCAATGTGATCGCACACGATTTATTGACAATTGGCGTCGCAAACTCGACTCTATAAATAAATTGCATATTTGGCAAGATACAGTTACACAGCTTATTATTGAAGATAATGTTGTTTGTGGAGTGAAGTGTGGTTTGGGTGTGTCTTTTGATTGTAAATGTGTTATTTTAACTGCTGGTACTTTTCTTAATGGTCTTATGCATATTGGAAAAACCAAAATTGAAGGTGGCAGAATATCAGAATGTAGTTCTTATGGCATAACTGAACAATTGATTAACTTAGGTTTTACTTGTGGTAGAATGAAGACTGGTACACCAATGAGAATAGATGGTCGTACTATTGATTTCAGCAAAATGCAGCGTCAGGATGGTGATTTAGACGAAGGTTATCGTTTTTCTTATTTAAAGGGTACTAACCGAATACTTAGACAAAGACCTTGTTGGATTACTTTTACTAATGAAGACACTCACAGTATTTTGCGGGAATCACTTGATGAATCGCCTATGTATAATGGTCAGATTAAGAGCATTGGGCCAAGATATTG
Source organism: Candidatus Minthenecus merdequi (assembly GCA_018064385.1). GTDB lineage: Bacteria > Bacteroidota > Bacteroidia > Bacteroidales > Paludibacteraceae > Aphodosoma > Aphodosoma merdequi. The sequence continues at coordinate 6,420 of JAGHVI010000034.1, read as the reverse complement.
TCCATCTATTGAAACTAAAATAGTTACATTTGCCGATAAATCGCAACATCAATTATTCATTGAACCGGAAGGGGAGAGTAGTGAAGAGTATTATATTAATGGTTTTTCTTCATCATTACCAATGAATGTGCAGTTTCATTCTATCAGAACTGTGCCTGGATTGGAAAATGTTGTAGCATATCGTCCTGGTTATGCCATTGAATATGATTTTTTTGAGCCTACTCAACTCAAGCATACATTAGAAACAAAATTAATTCAGAATCTTTATTTTGCTGGTCAGGTCAATGGTACTACTGGTTATGAAGAGGCTGCTGGACAAGGTCTTATTGCTGGTATAAATGCTCATCAAAAATGTCATGGTGGCGAAGATTTCATTCTTCATCGTGACGAATCATACATAGGTGTATTGATTGATGATTTGGTAAATAAAGGTGTTGACGAACCTTATCGTATGTTTACCTCGCGTGCTGAATATCGTATTTTGCTTCGACAGGACAATGCTGATATGCGTCTTACGGAAAAAGGTTATAAGATTGGATTAGTTTCACAGGAACGTTACGATTTATTTTTACGAAAGAAGAATGCAATTTGTGCACTGATAGATTTTCTTAATACAACATCTGTTGATTATAGAAATGTAAACAAATATCTTGAATCTATCGGCAGTTCGTTGATGGATCACTCTATGAAGATTGAAAGTGTGTTGATGCGTCCAAATGTTACTTTGTTAGGACTTATTGATTATGAAGTAAGTCTTCGAGAATTTATTGATAGAATGAATATCGAGTCATGGCTGCTCAGAGAGGTTCTTGAGGAGGTTGAAATTATGATTAAATATTCTGGGTATATTGAAAGAGAAAAAATTATAGCAGAAAAGATAAGAAGACTTGACTATATAAAAATTCCTGATAATTTTTGTTTCGATGAACTTCAATCTCTAAGTACAGAAGCGAGACAAAAGTTTGAGAGAATTCGTCCACGAACAATAGGTGATGCTAGTCGAATACCTGGAGTATCACCCAATGATATTAACGTTCTCCTACTATTGCTTGGAAGATAATATTTGTTCCACGTGGAACAATGAATTTATAAAACGTACAATATATGTTGGTCGATTTGAAAAATATAATAGCTTCTATGCCATCAACTCCGGGAGTATATAAATACTTCAACTCGGAGGGAACTATTATATATGTCGGAAAAGCCAAAAACCTCAAACGTCGCGTCTCTTCTTATTTCAACAAAACTCATGATTCGGTAAAGACAAACATTCTTGTCTCCAATATTCGTAACATAGAATATATATGTGTGGATACTGAGGCTGATGCTCTACTTTTGGAAAATAATCTAATTAAGAAATATCAACCCAGATACAACATTCTACTCAAAGACGGAAAATCTTACCCTTGGTTGTGCATCACCAACGAAGAATATCCTCGTGTTTATAAAACTAGAAATGTTGTTAGGGGAGCAAACTATTATGGTCCTTATCCCTCTGCCTGGACTTTGGATTTGCTACTGTCGTTAATAAACGAGATTTTTCCTGTGCGCCGATGCAAAATACCTATCAGCGAGCAGAAAGTGAAATCTGGATACTATAATGTTTGTCTCCAATATCACATCAAAAACTGCCTCGGTCCTTGTGTCGGTGGACAAAACCATGAAGATTATCTCAAGATGATTGATTGCATAAAGGAAATTGCCAAAGGAAATTCCCACATAGTAACCAATTATCTTCTTGAACAAATGAAACAGTTGGCTGATGAATACAGATTCGAGGAAGCACAAGTTCTCAAGGAAAAGTATGATGCACTTCTAAATTACCAACGTAAAACTGTTATAACGACAACTACGGACAATGATATTGACGTTTTTGGTTATGAAGATGACGACCAAAGTGCCTATATAAACATCTTACGAATAAATAGAGGTGCTGTGGTTCAAGGTTATACAATTGAATACAAGAAGACTCTTGATGAATCAAAAGAGGAAATACTCTCCTTAGCTATTGTAGAACTGCGTGACAAATTCAAAAGCCTTTCAAGTGTCGCAGTTGTGCCTTTTATTCCTGATACACAGATAGATAATGTAGATTATGTGCTACCTCAGAGGGGAGATAAACGAAAATTGCTTGACCTCAGTATGAAGAATGTCAAGCAATATCGTCTTGACAAGTATAATCAGGCGGAACGGCTTAACCCTGAACAGAGGAACATACGTCTTTTGACCAATATGCAACAGAGGTTACATTTGCAAAAGTTGCCGATGTATATTGAGTGTTTTGATAATTCTAACATCTCCGGAAGTGACCCTGTTGCAGCTTGTGTCGTTTTCCGTCAAGGAAAACCTTCCAAGAGTGAGTACAGACATTATATAGTTAAGACGGTCAAAGGTCCTGACGACTATGCCTCAATGTCTGAAGTTGTTGAACGTAGATATACCAGATTGTTGAACGAGGATAAACCATTGCCTGACTTGATTTTAACAGATGGAGGAAAAGGGCAGATGGAGGTTGTAAGGAAAGTTGTTTGCGACAAGTTGAACCTTGATATTCCTATTGTAGGTCTTGCCAAGGACGACAAACATCGCACAAGTGAAGTTCTTGTCGGGTTTCCTCCCGTTGTTGTGGGCTTTAGTGTTAATGATGAGATTTTCAAGTTGTTAACCAGGATTCAAGACGAGGTTCATCGCTTTGCCATCGCTTTCCATCGTGCCAAACGCAGCAAGAGTCAAACCCGTTCTGAACTTGACCAAATAAAGGGTATAGGTGAGGCTACTAAAGAGTTGTTACTCAAGCATTTCAAGTCTCTGAAAAGAGTTAAAGAGGCTGACATCGAAGAACTTAAGGATGTCGTAGGCAATGCTAAAGCCAACTTATTGATAGCTCACTTTGGCAAACTTAAGGGTGGTTCAATAAATTAGGTTGAGATGGTTTTGAAGTTTATTTTTGGCAGATTGCTGTGCGGAGGAATGGCGTAGCAAGGCATTTATAGTTTTGTTTTAAGGTAGTGGTTTCCAGCCAGAACAGAACTTGCGAAACTTGAATAATTAATAGAACTCACCTTAAATAACATTATCAATTACAACAATATGTACAAACTAAAATCATTCACTTCATCATTTACCTCAGCCTATTGGACTGTGAACATTGCCGAAATGTTTGAGCGTACTGCTTACTATGGCATATTCATCGCAATAACATTTTACTTGTCCAACATCTTGGGATTCAGCGACATCGAGGCTGGTATCATCTCAGGTCTTTTTTCTGCTACAACCTATTTTCTTCAAATGTTTTCTGGTGCTTACGCTGATCGTTTAGGCTACAGAAAATCAATGATATTGGCATTCGGTTTGATGCCTATTGCTTATCTCAGCCTTGGTTTGCTGCCGTATCTTTATGAAGGAATGGGACTTGTCAAATATGACGTGCCAAATGGTGCGGAGGCTCTTGTTGCAAACATCACAACTCACACTGTTTATACTGGTCTTCAAACCAGTGCTTGGCGATGGCTCATCATACCTGTTATGCTGATTCTTGTTTTTACTGGCTCCATAACCAAGAGTATCATCCGTGCTTCAGTGGCGCGTGAAACTACAACCGAAAATCGTGCTCGCGGTTATTCTATATTCTATATGATTGTCAACATTGGTGCTTTCAGCGGAAAATCAATCATTGACCCACTTCGTGGCTGGGTTGGCGAGAGGGCTTTCATTTATGTAAACTTTATCTCTGCTGCTCTCTGTTTTTTAGCCTTGATTGTTACTCTGATTTTCTATCATTCAGTAAATATCGAAGGTCAGGGCAAAACTTTTCGCGAGATTGGTCAAGGTATGATGAAACTTTTCACGAAACCTCGTCTTCTTGTTCTTATTCTCATTGCAGCAGGGTTTTGGACTATCCAGCAGCAACTTTATGCCTCTATGCCTAAATATGTAGTCCGAATGGTTGGAGAAAGTGCTAAACCTGGGTGGATTGCTAACGTCAACCCTTTAGTAGTTGTTCTTTTGGTTAATGTTGTTACAGGCTTAATGAAGAAAAGGCCTGCTCTAACCTCAATTTTTGTCGGTATAATTCTTGTGCCTGTTGCTGCTATAGTTATGTCAACAGGGCATCTTCTTGGCGATTCTCCGATTTTCGGTCTTCACCCTGTAACCTTTACTTTGGTTCTTGGCATTATGCTTCAGGGTCTTTGCGAGTGTTTCATAACACCTCGTTATCTTGAGTATTTCTCTTACCATGCTCCAAAGGGCGAAGAAGGTTTATATCTTGGCTTTAGTCAGTTGGATTCTTTTTTTGCTTCTATTATAGGATTTTTCATGTCGGGATTCCTTTTGGATAAATACTGTCCTGATCCGGCTAAATTCGCCACTCACGAAGCATGGCTTCAAGCTTCAGCGCATGCTCATTATATTTGGTACTACTTTGCCATTGTTGGTCTCATAGCTGCATTGACTCTTGTTATTTTCAGTGTTGTCACCAAACGAATTGATGCCAAAATATGAAGGTGAGTTCTAAACACCCTTCTTTCGCACAGCAATCTGCTAAAAATAAACTTCAAAATCGTCACAACCTAATTAATAGAACCACCCTTTATAGAACTCACCTAAAGTGACAGCCTGTATGAATTTTTATAACTTACCTTATGCTTATACTGAATAACGAAAACGAGATTAAGGAAAATACCATTGCTACTATTGGCTTTTTTGATGGTGTACATCTTGGTCATCGCTTTCTGCTGGATGATTTGAAACGTGAGGCAGCTAAAAGAAGTTGCAAAACATTGATTATTACCTTTTCTAACCACCCAATTTTGCTTTTCAAACCGAACTGTGGACTGAAATTTCTGACCAGTTGTGACGAGAAATTGCTACTTCTTGAACGTGAGGGCATTGATTACTGCCTTTTATTGCCCTTCACTCATCAGTTGGCTTCTCTCAAATCTTCCGATTTCATCGAACTTTTACACCGAAAATATGGGGTTTCTGGTTTGATTGTTGGCTATGACCACCACTTTGGTTCGGATCTTGATTCCACATTTGATGATTATGTGCGTTTTGGCAAGGAGTTTTGTGTTGATGTTCTTCGTTGTGAGGCATTCAGCGTTAAACAGGTTAATGTCTCCAGTTCAAAAATTCGCCAATCCTTGCAAACAGGAGACATTGACACAGCAAACACTCTTTTGGGCTATCGTTACAAAGTCAGTGGTAGGGTAGTGCATGGTCATCAGGTTGGTCGTCTGATTGGTTTTCCTACCGCTAATCTTCAGGTTGCGAGCCACAAACTGATGCCTGCTTCTGGTGTTTATACTGCTCTTACCAAAATTCATAACATTGAGCACCATGCCTTGATGAACATTGGTTACAGACCAACCCTCAATAATGGTGGCATTTCTTACGAAGTCTATATTGACGGCTTTGATGGCGATTTGTACGACGAAGAGCTGCACCTTGAAATGGTAAAATTTATCAGAGCAGAGCGAAAATTCGACTCTATTCAGGCATTGAAAGAACAAATAGCTGCTGATTTACAGACAATAAGACAACATTGATAAAATATTGTAGTTTTTGTTGCGTAAATAGGAAAAATGTTGTACCTTTGCAGTCGCAAAAATGCGGAAATAGCTCAGTTGGTAGAGCACAACCTTGCCAAGGTTGGGGTCGCGGGTTCGAGTCCCGTTTTCCGCTCACTTCTATGAGAGAATTCGGAGGGAAGTCAAATCTCTTCCGAATTTTTCTTTCAATGATTAAAGGTGAGTTCTTGACCTTTTCTCATTATGGAGTTGCCCGGATGGTGGAATCGGTAGACACGAAGGACTTAAAATCCTTTGGCCATTGCGGCTGTGCGGGTTCAAGTCCCGCTCCGGGTACATTGCGGAAATAGCTCAGTTGGTAGAGCACAACCTTCCCAAGGTTGGGGTCGCGGGTTCGAGCCCCGTTCTCCGCTCAACATAAAACCGCCGTTATGCGTTTATGCATAACGGCGGTTATTTATTTCTTGTTATTTTAGGTGAAACTTGAATTGGTTATTATTAACCCGCAAGTGGAACTTGCGGGCACGGTGGCTATTTGTTTGGTCAGTTCAGAAATATGTGTACCTTTGCAGTGTCTTAGAAATAAGATTTGCCCCGGCAATAATTCAGGCGTGGTGAGTTAAGGCGTTATAGGCATCTCACAGGCAGCAGCATCTTCAGGTGCTGCTGTTTCTTTTTTATCCGTAGCACATTTTCATAAACTCGATTCGAGTCACTTTTGCGACTTAGTCTGCCAGAGATTGAGATGATTGGCATATTGTCGAAGGTATAGTCACGCATATTGAAGGGTGGTTCTATTAATTATGTTTTTAAGTTACAAGGCGAATGGTTCATAATTGGACGCTTTTGAATTTATTTTTTGATAAATTACGCTGCACCTCAGCAAATG
>JAGHVI010000060.1 GCA_018064385.1 Candidatus Minthenecus merdequi | reverse complement strand
TTGTGGCGATTTTTTATATGAGTATAATAATAAGTTTGTCTGATTGTCTTGTTGTTATAATATATGTATTATCAATCAGTTAATAATAAGGATTGTGAATTTGGGGAGCCTAGATTGTGAATTTGGGGAGCCTAGATTGCGAATTTGGGGAGGCTAGATTGCGAATTTGGGGAGCCAAGATTGCGAATTTTGAAATTATAAAATAGTTAAGAATATGATAGTTCGAGACACATTGCAGTGCATTATTGACCGAATGAATGAACCAAGGCAATTTATTCAGGTCCTTGCTGGCCCAAGGCAGGTCGGTAAATCTACACTGATAAATCAATTCATACAGCGTACGACAATCTCAGTGACATCTGTGAACGCAGATGCAGTTGCTCATGACAATATGGAGTGGATAGCCGATCAGTGGGCTAAGGCAAGAGCTTCCATTGACATTTATCATGAACCAGAACACATTCTTATCATTGACGAAATCCAAAAAATAGATAACTGGAGCGAAGTCGTAAAAAGAGAATGGGACGCTGATACTCTGAGTAATTGTAATCTGAAAGTGATTCTTTTGGGTAGTAGTAGGTTGATGTTGAAATCTGGTTTGACCGAAAGTCTTGCAGGCAGATTTGAATTGATTCGCGTCACGCATTGGTCTTTCTCCGAGATGGAAAAAGCTTTCGGATTTACACTTAACCAGTATATTTATTTCGGTGGTTTCCCTGGCGCTGCACGCTTGATAGGTGACGAACGCCGTTGGCGCAGTTATATCAAAAGTTCTATCATTGACCCAGCTATTGACAAGGATGTGCTGATGACCCAGAGAATATTGAAACCTGCTTTGTTGAGACAGACTTTCGAACTTGGTTGTGCCTATTCCGGAGAATTGTTGTCGTACACCAAGATGGCAGGACAACTACAGGATGCTGGCAATACTGCGACTATTGCTAATTATATTAATACACTTGGCGAAGCAAACTTAGTGGGAGGACTGCAGAAATACTCGGTTGATGCAGCGAGAAAGTATATGTCAGTACCAAAATATCAGGTATATAACAATGCTTTGATGACAATCCAAAACGGACGTGGATTTGAAAAAGAGTTGCTTGAACCACAAAGATGGGGCAGATGGGTCGAAAGTGCTGTTGGTGCACATATTGTAAACCATGCTGACAAGTTGGATTACAAGGTTTTTTATTGGCGAGACCATTCTGATGAAGTGGATTTTATCATTACTACCCGTTTCAACTCTTTGGCAATCGAGGTTAAAAGCGGCAGACGTACTACAAATAAAGGCCTGAGAATTTTTAACCAGTTGTTCAAACCAAAAATGACAATGATTGTGGGCTCTGGAGGGTTCAGCGTCGAGGAGTTCTTGCGGCTTGATATGGATAGGATAATCGGTTTGATAGAATAGAACCACCCTTTAATACTCTCTTCTGCAAGGTTGTATCCAAAACCAGATTCCCGTTACATTGAGGTGCGGCTTTTCTCTGTTGTGTACGAAAGTGTGTCGCAGATTATGCGGAGGGCTGGAATGCTCCGTGCAGCGGCTTTGTGTGAATCGTGGAGGACGATTATACTCCCAGGTCGGCTGTATCTGTGAACTATGTCAACAACGCTTTCAACTGAGCGGTCTGCTTCCCAATCGTGCGCTATGACATCCCATTGTACTATCTGATAACCGATTTTGCGCAGACGGAACATTTCGCTCCAGCGGATATGCCCGTGAGGTGGACGCATAATTTTGACTTGTTGTGTCGTGAATGTTTCGATTATGCGTTGACATTGTTCTACATCGCGGATATATTCTGTGGTCGAAACTTTGAAACCATCGGTGTGATGCATCGTGTGATTGCCTATCTGATGTCCTTCGTTGATGATTTCGCTCATAAGGTCTGGATAACGAAGAATGTTTTCACCGACAACGAAGAATGTAGCTTTGATGTTGTGTTGTCGCAGAATTGCAAGGATTTCCCGAGTCGTTTCGGGACATGGCCCATCGTCGAAAGTAAAGAAAAGTGACTGTTCACCTTTCACCCTATAGAGTGCGGGGAACAGCCACTTTATTATGAAGTTTGGTCGATACATCGGGTTATTCGCCCATTGCTTGAACGTATGGAACGTATTTGTCAAAATAAACTTTCATCTCGTTTTCAAATTCTGTGTCACCGTATTGGTGCGCAGCGTAGATGAGGTTGTTCAGCAGTCCAATGTTCTGTCGCATACTCATTTCTGTTGAAACTGTTTTGCGCTGTTGCATAGTGAGTCCGACATTCCATTCAAGTCGTGCAATGCATTCTTCCATTAAAAGTCGGTTGAGTTCCTGTGCTTTAGCTTTGTTGCCCACACGGTAGTATATATTGGCGAGCATTGACGAACTGTAATCGGCTGGAACTTGATTCAATGGAAGTTCAGTGAGAGCTTTTTCGACAACTTTTATTGCAGAGTCGTTTTTCCCTTCGTCAATCAAAGCATCTGCCAACTGTGCCATCATTATACGCATTGTACGAGCCATACGATTGTGCTGTTCGTCTATGTATGTGTGAGGGTCTTTGATGTTGCCATAGAGGAATTTGTTCATCATATTGTCGTACATCTTGTCTGTGTTAATACGTTCACGACGTCCTTCGGTAGGAACAATTCTGTAGGCTAATCCTTCGAGAACCATATTTTCCTGAAGGGCAGGGTAGAACTCCTCGCCAACTGTTGCACAGACATAGATTGGTCGCTCCCAATTGTTGCTGTTTAACATTTCCAAGAACATTAGCATGGCTTTGGACATCGAACCTCCGCGTAGTTTTATGACAATCTGCTCTGGTGTGATGGCTGTGTCATTAGAATGGATTATTCCACGTTCAAGAAGGTCGTTTTTGTTGATAGGCATATATAGTACAGATGAAGGCACATTGCCAATGCCATTTTCATCAATGAGCCTTGGGTCTCTGATGAGTTGCAGCATCATATTGAGTTCGAGTGCTCCTCCTTTTAGCCTCTCATCGTCATAAACGCGTGAAACGTCAAGATGACCATCCCTGTAGTCTGTCTTGTCCCACTTGATAGGCAGTGGTTTCGATTCGTATGCCTCGCGTTTCATCTGGTCAATGTACCAGTCGGTGTTGAGGTACGAAAGGTTGCAGACGCGTACGTCCGTGCGGTTCTCCTC
>JAGHVI010000213.1 GCA_018064385.1 Candidatus Minthenecus merdequi | reverse complement strand
CTCAAAAGTTCGGAGTAAGTAATTATATTACGTAATATATTTTAATTATAATGTTGTATATTAGGTGTTTGTGTTCAAGTGATATTTTATTAAAATATTTTTCACAACAGCCATTGTAATATCAAAAAATATCAGTACCTTTGCAGTGTCAAAAAATTACAATTTTATGCTATGAATTATCTTGACAGGATAGCTGATGAAATGGTGGAGCGCAAGTTGCGTAGCAGTGCTGCTGTGCTGATAGAGGGACCGAAATGGTGTGGCAAGACATCTACCGGTGCCAAAATTGCCAAGAGTACGCTGTATCTGCAGGATCCTGACAAAAGGGCAATCTACAGGCAGATGGCGGACTCGCAGCCTTCATTGTTGCTGCAAGGCGAAACTCCGAGGCTTTTGGACGAGTGGCAAACCATTCCTGTGCTATGGGATGCGGTGCGATTTGCAGCAGACCAGCGTCAGGAAATGGGGCAGTTCATATTGACTGGCTCTGCAACTCCAATAGATGATTCGGCTGAAATAGAGCATACTGGTTTGGGCAGGATTGCCAGATTGAGAATGAGGCCAATGAGCCTTTGGGAGTCAAAAGATTCGGCTGGTCAGGTGTCGCTCCGTGAGTTGTTCGAAGGCGATGCTGAGATAGGAATGTGCGAGAACCCATTGTCAATAGAGCGGCTGGCATACGTTATGTGCAGAGGTGGTTGGCCTGGGTCGTTGAAACTGAAACATAAAGAGGCGCAGGATGTGGCTTACAACTATGTGGACGAACTGATAAATGTGGATGTGAACCGTGTTGATGATTCTGAAAAAAATCCAGACAGGGTACGCAGCGTGTTGAGAAGCTACGCAAGGAATATCTCGACAATGACCTCAGCTTCAACAATTATGAATGACGTGAAGGCAAACGATATAACCATAACCGACAAAACCTTAGCAAACTACCTGACTGCTCTTCGCAGACTGTTTGTTGTCGAGGATGTCAAAGCATGGCAACCCTCGCTACGCAGCAAGACGGCAATACGCACGTCCGACAAACGTCATCTGACCGACCCAAGCATTGCAATTGCTGTCTTGGAATTGACGCCAAAGAGCCTGCTTGAGGATTTCAACCTGTTCGGATTTCTCTTCGAAGATTTGTGTGTAAGGGATATGAGGGCTTATCTTGAGCCTCTCAGGGGAAGCGTGTTCCATTATCACGATACTAGTGATCTCGAGGCTGATATGATCTTGAGGCTGAATGACGGCAGATGGGCAGCAGTAGAGGTCAAGACCGGCTCGAAGGAAACTGAATTAGCAGCCGCTAACCTGCTGAAACTGAAGGAACGAATCGACACCTCGAAAGTAGGAGAACCGTCATTCCTGATGGTCATAACTGGCAGCCAGTTCGCATATCGCCGAAGTGATGGAGTATATGTGGTACCGTTAGGTTGCCTCAGACCATAGTCTAAAAATCATTGGCATCCTGCAATTTTGCAGTACAAAATCCCGAATCTTCACGATTTTGTACTGCAAACTTAAGTTTCAGAAGATTCTCTTCTTCAGCCACAGTTTCAGTATCGGGTCAGAGAGTTCAATGCAGTTCGCCCGAGGGCTGTCGATAAGGTCTTTCTCTTTCAACGATTTCTTGAGACGATTGATATTAGCAGAGGTGTCTAACCTGTATTATGTCACATATCGCACCAGCCAATTCTTCGGAGATGCTTTTTTCCGTCTTTTCAAACCTGTCGCAGATAAAAGCCACCCAATTGATGACAGCAGTGACAAACGCATTGGCGAAATCCCTTTCTGAA
>JAGHVI010000152.1 GCA_018064385.1 Candidatus Minthenecus merdequi | reverse complement strand
GTTGAACACAATCTCGTTCACTGCCTCACGGTCTGCACCGAAACCTTTGCCGTAAAACTCAGTGCCGTCAGCCAGCACAATCTTTTTGTCCATATATCTTTGCCTATTGTTTTGTCAGTTGTATTGTTCTGAAACGGAAAAAACTCCGTCTTTCAAAATCATCATAACGAAGAGACATCAAACAGTGGTAGTGTCAGTTCGCTGCTTTTATTAAAGTGTCTCAGCGAACTTGTGATGTTTTCCACAGTTTCATATTCCTCGTCTGTTATATAGTTTTCCTTCAGTAGGGTTGTTGCCGCTTTTCTGAGGTCAATCCTCATCAGAAGGTCTTTGTTTATACTTCTTTTGGCATCACTGAAAACCAGTGACTGAATGAAGTTCTGAACAACATTGCTGTTTAAAATCTTCAAGACGCATTGAGCGGTTTCATAGTCATCAAACCCTAAGAAATAACATGTGTCATCCAGCATTACGCATTTGTCGCCGATGGGTTGCACCAGCGAAAATGAAGTGTTTTTGTTCAATCCGCCTATGGCTATCTTGTATTTCTGGAACGAATAAGAGCCAATGCCGAATATACAGAATTTCGGTCTTGACCTGTAAATAATGCTTCCTCTTGCATCAAACCATTTGGAATGGTCGTTAAGGTATTTGTATGTCAGCGGATAAAGATGACCGATTGCCGCTGTGTCGTCTGATACCTTTTTCTGTGTTACTATCACATACTTGCGGGAGGTGTCAATATGACCGCCTTTGATGTCCGAACTTTTCAGTATAGGATATATCAGGTCTGGTTCAATAGCGACTTCCTCGCCCAATTTATTATATAGTCTGCCGTCCCTCTTTTCCAGTTCCATAACCTTGGAACAGTCGTGTTTCATCCCTGACCACCATGTGAGTTGCGATTTCCCGTCAATTTCAGAGCATTGCAAATAATTCTGGACATTAGATACAAAACTGTCGCCCACCCACCCGTAAGAGTACAATGGGGATAAACCGTACAAATCCAGGACTGTGCATAGTCTCGCTTGTCCACCATTCAATTTCGCGACAAACAGTGAGGCGGCAACCGAAACATCAAATTCTTTTTTCGAGTCTATATTGTACTGCGCCATATCGCTGATGCAAAATCTTCCGTACCGTTGCTCTGACACTATGTTTTTAGCGACGGAGTTCTTCATCAGGAAAGCCAGACAAGACGGCTGTCGGTGGAATTTATCCAGTAATCTGTAAGTTATGGTTTCTGCAATGTCAAAATTTGCCCTGCCTGTTATAGCGTCTAATCCTTTCATTTTTTTGAAGTTGGATTTCTGAGGCAAATTGTTACTATTTATCTCGCATAATTTGCTGTTAGTAACCCATGGGGGATTTCCAAGGATAAGGATATTCTTGTTTTTGTCTATATGCAGATTATCAAAATCGAAGTCAAAGACATTCTGATGGATAAGACAAATCCTGCATTTACAGGTGTCTGTCTTTTTTAGCGCATATTCCAATATCCTGTGTTTGAGTTGGTTTATATATGGCTTGTATATTTCAATGCCATAAATTTCACTCAAAGAATCCCCAAACACAATCATTGAGGCAATAATGAAAGTCCCTGTCCCACAGGTTGGCTCAATGACGACATCTGGTTTTACACCTTGATTTTTCAGTAAATTGCAAATCCGTATTGCCAAGTCGAGATTGGTCTGCCAGTCGCCATACTCTACCTTGCTTTCCTGTGCGGTTGTTTTTGTGATTTCGTACGCTTCCGTCTCGAAAAAGTCAGCCACGCCACAAATCTTCTCTATGGTTTCATTTGCTTCGTTCAAGGGTTTTCCTTGGATGCTATGTACAAAATCATTTATTTCCATATTTGATAACAGGCGTTATACCGTCTATTTCTTCGCTCAGGTTTACTATTCTTCCGTATTGCAGCCGCCATTGAAGGGCATTGGAAATAGTCAAGTATCCAATTTGCGGCGGGTTTTTCAATAAATCATCGGCTATGTTCCACAGTGTTACCTCGTCGGCAGGAATGTTTCTATCGAGCAAATATGCAACAATGTCATCCTTGTTTCCTTTTCTTCCGATGATATCCCTTATTCCTTTCGTCGTCTGATAGTCTGCTGTCAGGCTCTTGTCTATAAAAGTGCAGGACACAAATTCCAGATGTCCTGTTTTATTTTCAACATCATCATGCTTGTCGTAAACAAAAACTAGAAGATGATAACCAAGGCCATATATTTTCTGTTTGCTGTCTTTGAAAGGACAACTGGATTGTGGTTGGGTTATAGATGTTGTTTTTATATCGCAATTCACGGAAGGTAAGTCCAATCCCATTGCCGAGGAACCTGCCTTCAAATCGTATCTTTGTGCCAGATAGTTCTGAAATTCGTGCTCAATAAATGTGCCAATGGCTTTTCCGTCAGTCACGCCAAACAGTTCAGGACGACTGGTTTTGTTCTCCTGAATACAAAAATCCTTAGCGGATTTTATCAAGGATTTCAGGTCTAACGGTTTCATGCTGTTGGCTTTCTTTTGTTATACCAATTTACCCACAACCTGGCAACCGGTGAATGGGGTGGCTTTGCCTTTTGAGAGGAAGTTGGCAGGGTCAATTGTCCATTCGGTTGAGATGTCGAAACGCTTTGTGGCGGGGGTGTCGGGGATGCGCATTATGCGGCGGGCATTGAGGGACATTATGTCAATCAGTTTGTCGAGGGTGATGATGCCTTCCTTTACAAAGTATGTGTACATCAGAGGAAAGGCTGTCTCTATGCCTACTATACCGAATGCACTGTCTTTCAATCCACGAGCCTTCTCTTCGGCACTGTGTGGTGCATGGTCTGTGGCTATGCAGTCTATGGTGCCGTCGATTATTCCTTCGATGAGGGCTTGTTGGTCGGCTTTTGAACGCAACGGTGGGTTCATCTTGAAGCGTCCTTCTTCCTTGAGATCCATATCGTTGAGGAGAAGGTAATGTGGTCCGGTCTCGCAGGTGACGCGGACGCCCTCTTTTTTACCCTGGCGGATGAGTTCAACACTCTCTTTTGTTGAGATGTGGCAGACGTGGTATTGGCAACCAGTGCGCTTGGCGAGCATGATGTCACGTTCGATTTGCCGCCATTCGCTTTCGGAGCAGATGCCTTTGTGATTATGTCTCCGAGCATATTCGCCATCGTGGATGTAACCTCCGTGGAGGAGGT
>JAGHVI010000027.1 GCA_018064385.1 Candidatus Minthenecus merdequi | reverse complement strand
ACAAACATGCTTGTTATTAAATGTCCGTTAAGGTCATATATTGAGAGGATTACACCTCTACGAACAGAAGAAGCACGGAATAAACCATCACCGAGAGGGAGTAAAGACACTTCGTCCTCCCAAGGTTTTTGAGTAACATCTGTTTTTGAGTAAGGGAAGTAGATTGAATAAACAGACTCCGAACCATCCTCAGCGGTGACATAGATGTACGATGTATCTTGAGCAAATCCCATAGTAATGTCGATTATCTGGGTGAGCGAGTCAGAAGGCACAGCTATGAGAGAAGGGACAGTGTCACCTGCCACAAGGACGTATTCATAGTCTTTCTTCTCTGGTACGAAATTCTTAATTGAACGTCCATTAACAATAATATCCTTGAGGAGTGAATTGTCTGACTGTTCGATTAAGTAAGAAATAACGTAGGCGCTCGAAGAGATTCCATTTTCAGCAATAACCGATACAACGATTTCGGTAGGTATGTTTTGAGTGACGAGTACAGTCTGTCCTGGATTGCCAATGACATAAGTAATGTCCTCAACCTTAGGGAGAGAAGCTGTGTCTGTTCCTTGAGGATAGGTAATCTGGTAATCAAATATCTCAGGGTCAAAACCTACGAGCATACCATCAGTTTGCGAAATATCAAGGAGTAGAGCATTTGACGAAGGAGTTACAGAGAAGTTCAGTTCGTACTCATTGATAGTAAGCTGGTCTTGCGAAATGACCTTAATAGAAGCCTTCATAGCGATGCTGTCAACTGTGAGCACAGCTGAATGGACATCAGGCACAGCGGTTGCAAACTCAATAAGAGGCAAAGAATCTGTACCCTCAGGGAGAACGATGTTATACTCATAATTATCAGCGGCGAAATTATTGTCGCAGAGATAGTAAGGAGAGTATTTCGAGATTTTTTCGCCATAAAGATTGATATAAGCGAGGTCAGCGTTATCGCTCAAACCAGAATGGTAAGAAACCTTGTAGAGATTGCTGGTCAAACCGTTTTCGGCAATTACTTCGATGTATGTAGTATCAGCCATTGTTGCAGCAAAGAGAGGGGAGACAATCTGCAAGCCAGGTTCGGCAGGAGTGTAAGAAACAGTAGGAAGAGCCGTTTGACCATAAGGCACTTCAACAGAATAATAGAACTGTTCAGAGTCAAAATTCTGTATAACAGTACCATTGACAGAGATGCTCTGCAAGAAAGCGTTAGCCGAACGGAGTTTAGCGATATTGAAAGTATATGTATGCGTTGTTCCATCTTCGGCATGAACAGTGATGCTGTGAGCGACACGGTCTAACGAACCCTGGATTGTATCGAAGGTTTGGTAAGCATCGCCTGGCATAAACTCAATTGTAGGCATTGTGGCGAGAGTGTCGTAATAGATAAAGGTGTTAGGGTCGAAATCTGCTTTTTCAGAACCATTGAAAGAAATACTGTTGAGCAAAGCATTTGACGAGCGGAGACGATGGAATTGTACAGTGTATGTGTGTGTAGAGAAGCCATCGCCAGCAAGAACGATAAGCGAAGCCGAACCATCAGGAGAAGTAGCTGGCTGATAAGTTACTTGCTGATAAGCGTCGCTTTCAATCCAAGTAAGTTCAGGGATACGAGTTGTTCCGACAGCAAGGTTCACATTATAAACGTATTCATCAGGCGAGAAACCAGCGAGGGAGTCGCCATCAACGAAAATATGCTGGAGTTGAGCATTATGCGACTCTTGGATGTTGAACGTAATCAGATAAGTACGCGAAGAACCATTCTGAGCAGTAACGCTAATTGACGACACGAGGTTGACAGAGTCAGACGAAAGAGAAGCGGACTGGTACTCATCGCCCAAATCGTACGAAACGAACGGCAACACTGTTGAGCCGTAAGGAAGGTTGAAAGAGTAATTCTGCTGACTGCCACTGAAGTCAGAAATCTCTTGTCCATTGATGTAAATCATAGAAAGCGTGTCAACATCAGAACGTGTAACATCGAAAGTCACGGTATAGAAACGTGTTGTACTACCATTGCCAGCAGTAACGACAATGGATGTAGGAGCATCAATGCCACCTTCGTTGATTGTTATACTTTGGCTGTCATCACCAGCAACAACTGTAACTGTAGGAGCATTAGTAGAACCGATTGGCAGAACTACGTTGTAATCTTCGATATTAGGATTGAAATCAGCAATAGGTTCACCATCAATCAAAATATTATTAATGTGAGCATCTGACGAAGCGCTGATTTCGAACGAAATAGAATAAGTACGTGTTGCACCAGACTCGGCAGTTACGATAATCTCAGCGTGAGAAGCGTAACTATTGACGACTACGTTTTGGAATGCATCGCCAGGGGTATAAGTGATAATTGGCTCTTCGTTTGGCAGTTTACGGTAGATGTAAGAAGTAACGCTTGGTAAAAAGTCTGCTAATGTCCGGTAGTTTACGGCAAGGTCGTTCAACATTGTATTTGATGATTGTTCCACCTGCATATTGAGAGTATAATAATTCTCAGTGCCGTTTGCAGAGGTTACAGTTATCACAGTAGGCGTAGTTGTTGTTCCAAGTTCGATTGAGACAGAAGCATCACGTGACGTAGGGACAGCACTGATGACAGGCATCTGTGGTTGAACCAGTTTAGGTTCAATGCCGAGGAGTGTTATATCATACTCAGTGATATTTGCACGGAAAGGTGAATTAGCAACATACCCTGCACCGGAACGAGAAAGCATCACACCGTTAATGTAGATTCCAGACAGAGTGTTAGTGGTGTCAGGTTTTGGAGCGAAGCGGAGGTTAGTTGTATGAGTTGTAGTACCATCTGCGGCAGTTGCGATGACATCGTAACCACCTTCGGCAGCGACGAGGCTGAGCGAAGCGTCATTGTCAGTTGTGCGAGTGGTGAACTGAGGGAACTCATCGAATGGGATATTGATGTTGTACTCGTAGAGATTCTCGTTGAATCCTGCAATTGAAGAACCATCTTGACGGATGAATGAAAGGTGGTCATCAGTACTCTTAGTGCGAGTAAGGTTCACACAGTATTTAGTGTTACTTACGTTGATAATAATAGAATCGTCAGTTGATTTAGCGACAAGATTGTCAGCCGAGTTATAACCTCCGAAACTATAAGAGTATGAAGAACGACCAGTAATGTCGAAATTGTAATTGAGAGTAGCAGGAGAGAAACCTGGCACATTTTCGCCATCAATAGTTATAGTCGTAAGAGCAGCAGCAGGAGCAACAGGGGTACGTGTGATATTGAACCTATAGCGTGATTCTGAGCCATCGCCAGCTGTAACGACAATCAGTGAGTCAGTGACATCAATGCATTGTTCGCTGTATTTACGAGTGAAATTGATAGCTGGTGTAATCTCGTCGGCAGCAAGAGTATAGCTGTAATTCTTGGTATCAGGATTGAAGACAACCTCTGGGTGACCAGCAATAGTAAGAGACTCAAGGCGAGAATCGCTGTGACCCTCCTTTGCAAAAATAACAGTATATGTACGGACAGTGCTATCCTCAGCCATAACATCTATCGAATAACCATTGTCATTGCGCGTTATGGTGGCATTAGCGTGGACAGAACCCTTAACAATCGTGAGGTCAGGAAGATTAATCTCGCCATCAGCCAATAACATATTGTACATTGTGGTATTAGGATTGAAATCTGACAGAGGAGTACCATTGAAAGCTATAGACTTCAAGGTATTATTTGTAGAATGAGCACGGTCGAAGTGAATGCGATACTCTGTGGACTGTTCGCCATCCTCACCGACTGAACGTATGGTTGCGACCTGTTCTCCATTTGTTCCTATACCCCAAGATACACTATGTTCCTGGTCGTCAACCTCGCCAGTCATGGTGATTTTTGGTCTGCCAGGGTATTCGGCAGGAAGGGTTACAGTATAATCATAGGTTGAAGGCGAAAAGTCTGAAACAGGTTCGCCATCCACCGAGATTGCACTGAGGGCACTATTGTAGATGAAGTGTAGGCGACGGAACTTGATTTCGGATTGATAATTCGTTCCTCCACCAAGTGATTTAGCATTTTCAGTATTGCAAGCATTAAGACAGATGTTCATTGCCGAGACATTGTTGATGCCAGTATAGTTGATAGGCAATGAAACGCTTTGCCACATACCTAAATTATTAAAATTCCCAGTGAAAAGAGATTGTTTGGACGTTGAACCATCGAACATATTAACCCACATACGCCAGTTGTCAACGCTCTGTTTTGAAACTGGCTGATATTCCACATACAATTGTTGAGGAGTGTTGCGGAAAGGAATTGAGCCACCAACCGAAGATGTGGAATTACCACTACTTGCAAAACTCATTGACATTGTACCAGTTGTTATCATACCTGGTATAGAACCATGAATAGCATTTTCAGGACCTCCGTATCTTGTAGTTCTGAGAATGATAGTAGTATCGCCTTCCGATTCAGCTTCACCACCAGGGCAGGAAACCAATGTTATAAGCCTCATAAAAGTCCATTCATAACAATCTGCCACATCGCCAGGGGTTTTCCAGCCTGTCGGCTTTCTTCCTTGATACCTTGCATCTTCCCACCTCGAAAAATCCTGATTAGGGATAACATCATTCTGATAGTAGAAATGGAAACTATAAATCTCAGTATTGACACCGTCGGTAACTTCGACAGCCATTTTTTTGTCTGTGTCAACAATAGTAGTAGCAGAACATCCATCAGCGGCTGTATATTCGATTTCAGGTTTTCCGTCAACCTTCACTATATAAGAAGTCTGAGCAGGATTGAAACGAGCAAAATTCTCTCCATCAATAGTCACAGATGTAAGACGTGCTGACGAAATGGTTGACCCTTCACAATTGATTGTATATATTGTAGTATCGTTAGTGTTTCGATTGCTGTACACAATAATACGGGTGATACCATCTGCGCCATCACTTACGACTTCGACGCTTTGTTCATTGAACATTTTGATATACGAGAAGGTAGGAATAGTTGTTGTGCCAGTTGTTAAATAAACGTTATAATCTAACTTGTTAGGGTAAAAGCCATCCAATGGTGCACCATTGACCATTATATTAGAGAGGAGGTTGTCGATTCCAGACTCTTGAATCACGTAATTTACACTGTATGTACGCGAAGAACCATCCTCGGCAGTAACTATCAGCAACGATGTGTCGTTCAAAGGACGTTCAATATAGCGAACGCTCTCTTCGGTTACATCTGAGCCATCAGGGGCATAAGCGAGATCCCAAGTCAGTTTAGGGATTTCGGTTGTTCCCTGAGGAAGGACAATAGTATAGTTCAACTTATCATAATCGAAAGAAGCCACAGAGTTTCCGTTGTAGTAAATATTCTCGAGGTAGTTAATAG
The DNA here is from genome assembly GCA_018064385.1 of Candidatus Minthenecus merdequi. Lineage (GTDB taxonomy): Bacteria > Bacteroidota > Bacteroidia > Bacteroidales > Paludibacteraceae > Aphodosoma > Aphodosoma merdequi. Next base: position 4,527 of record JAGHVI010000027.1, on the reverse strand, counting down.
AAGATTTTTTGACGCTGTAATTCAATGTATATACAGTTTGGCTGACACCATCGGCAGCAGTTACGACGATGGTTGTTGCGCCATTGATTCCACCATAATTTACGACAACGGTCTGTCCATCTTCAGCCGGTGTTGGCTCGATTATAGGTTGAATGCGAGTACGCCAAGGCAACACTATATTGTAAGAGAGGATGTCAGGACTGAAGCCAACGATATTGAGAGACTGGAGTTTAGAGTTTGAACTTGGAATTATGTTGTAGCGAACAGAATAGTGACGTATTGTGCTGTCTTCGGCATAAACCACGATGTCAGTACCCTGAAGGCCAGCACTTGCCAGCATAACCATTTGACGGTTGTTGCCACGGGTGTAGCCAATGGTTGGAGCTGTCTCATTATGATTGAGGGTAATGAGAGCAGTGTCGTTGACGAACAGCTCCATAGGGATAGCGACTCCATTGCGAGTGACTGCACTCAGTGTTGCATCGGAGGATTTAACAAATCCGAGAGCAACAGTATAAGTGCTTTGAGTGATACCATCAGCGGCAGTAACAACAATGGCAGCAGTGCCATCAAGAGCAGGAGCAGTCATAACAGCTGAGGCAAGAGGGTCAGTGAGTGAGAAAGTAATAGCAGGAGCAGTCTGTGAACCTTGATTCAAAGTGAATGAGTAATTGAAAACAGAAGGGTTGAAACCATTGATTGTCGTGCCGTCAACCTTAAGGTCGCTCAACGAACTTATTGTTGATGCACCACGAACAAATGTCACAGAGTAAATGGTCGTATCGCCGCTTTCGGCTTTTGTGTAGATATACGAAGTCAGTGTTGCTAAATCGGTATTGGTGTGGACTGTTTGGAGAGGGTCGCCAGCAATACCTTCAACAGTAGGGAGAGCAACAGAAGTCAATGGGCAAGTATAGTTACGTTGAGCAGGATTAAAACCAGTCAGAGGGATACCATCAACCTTGATACCAGAAAGGGCAGTGACAGACGACTGAGGATAGTGTATGTTTATAGTATAGATATTCTGGTCGCCGACTTCAGGGGTAACAGCGATGCGTACTATACCAACAACGTTAGGCACAGTGATTGTAACGTTCTGACCTTCGTTTTTAACAGCAGTGATATGAGGGCAAGTTGTTGCAGTAGCTTCTATCTCGTAATCATAGTTCAGCACCTCAGGATTGAAACCAGCGATAGCAACACTGTCAACGAGGATATTCTGAAGAAAGGCATTTGCTGATTTAGTTACAGTGAAGTTTATTGAATAGGTGCGTGAACTACCATCCTCTGCGCGTACGATGATAGTGGTAGTTCCATTGATGCCACCACGGTTGACAGCGACTGTCTGCGACTCATCACCTTTGATATAAGTGATAGAAGGGAGGACAGTTGTTCCACCAGGGAGAGTATCATTATAAGACAGTGTGTCACGATGGAAATTTGCTAATTGTGTGCCACCTATCATAATAGAGTTGAGGTAGGTACAGGAATTTGTGAGAACTGAGAAATGTATGATATAAGCGGTACTTGAGCCGTTCTGCGCTTTAACTGTAATACGGGTGTCACCATTCACACCACCTTCGACTTTACGTATAGTTTGGAATTGGTCGCCAGCGGTCCAAGTGATAGTTGGGATTGTTGTCGTACCTTGTGGCAAAACGATTGAATATTCAGTCACCTGAGGATTCCAGCCCTCAATCTGCTGATTGTCCAGCATTAGCGAGGTAAGGTAACTATTAGAGGACTGTGTTGTGGTGAACGATATTGTATAGGTGCGAGTTGTGCCATCACCGGCACGGACAACAATGCGAGAAGCTGACGTGAGGCCACCATCCTGCAAAGTTATTGTTTGATACTCATCGCCAGGCAGCCAAGTAATTTCAGGCACATCGGTCGAACCTAATGGCAGTGCTACGTTGTACGACAAAGTATTAGGGTCAAAACCATCAATTACGATACCGTCCAGCATAATAGCATTCAGTGCTGTGTTGGTTGACTTCAGTGTGGTGAAATAGATACGATAGATAACCGTATTACCTGCCTGAGCTGTGACAGTAATTTTCGCTGTACCATCAAGGTCAACAGCTTGTTGGTATGTCACGGTCTGATATTCGTCACCCTGTGTCCAAGTTACAGTAGGCAATTGTGTTGTGCCAATTGGCAGAGTGTCGTAATAAGAAAGAGTTTCAGGGTCAAAGTTCTCGATTGTAGTACCATTGAGTTTAATATCATCAAGGTAAGCATAAGTAGAAGCAGTGATGATGAACGAGAGAGAGTAAGTTCGTGTGTTGGTTGTGCCCTTAGGTGTGACGGAGATAGTTGCGCCGCCGTCAATACCATTATTAGTAAGCACTATATCGTGGTCATTAGGATAAGCTGTGGTGTAAGTGATGACGGGGTCAGATGTAGTACCAGTTGGCAATTCCACGACGTATGAGTTACGAGTTGGTTTGAAGCCATTGATAGTACGACCGTTAACCTGAATGTCGGTGAGGGTATTATCGGTCAGAGGAGCGACAGAAAAATTGATAGAGTAAGTTGTAGAATAAGAAGGGTCGGCAGCAGTACAAGTGACTAAAGCGGTACCAGGGAAAGTTTGGGTTGTATCAATAGAAACGGTCTGACCATCCTCGCCAAGTTCGTAAGTGATGTTAGGGTAAGCGGTTGTGCCAAAAGGCATAGCAACGTTATAAGTAAAAATCAGAGGGTTGAACCCAGTGACGCTTGTTCCATTAACTGAAATGTCAGCGAGACGTGAATTTGTTGAAAGTTGGTGAGTAAAGAAGATTTTGTATGTTGTCTGCGACGAACCGTCTTCAGCAAAGATAGTTATCGTTGTGGTGTCACCAATAGCACCGTAATTGATTGAATACTCGGATGGGTCCAGGTTGCGGCCGCTGCGCTTAGGTTGGATGGTAGGCACAGAGGTAGTTGTAGCAGAGACTGTGTATGAATAAGTGTAAGTATCTGGGTTAAAACCGTTCATTTTGCGGTTATTTATCAGCAATTCGTGAGCCTTCGAGCTATAAATCAGGCGGAGGTCATCCACCCAAAGATTACTACCTTCGTGAACATTAGTTGCACGCTTGTTTGGGTAATTACCAGCCGACAAAATGATATTCATCTTCTCCGGCAAATCATTGCTTATGTATTTAATAGGGAAAGTAATCTTGGTCCAATTGTTATAGGCAGTGTTACTACGCCAAAGACCTTCAGCGACCTGGTTCGCCAACACCGTGGTACCGCAATCGTTACCATTAAAAGCCGCACGGACATCAGACTCTTCATCGTAATGTGTAGTACTTGCACAATTTCCATCTTTACCTTTATATCTGTCACCGCGTGCTTGACCAGTCCAAGAGTAATAGACTAAGAATGCTTCCTCCCAGTCATTATTGGTTCGTTTAATCCACACCTCCACTGAGTCTGGTCGATGAGTCCAAGCGATACCACCATCAGTACCAGCAGTTGCTTCGTTGACTTTAGCAAGACTTTCGACGTGCGCCCAAGGGGTACCAAGCGAAATCCAGGCTGGGGAAGTTTGACCTATTACTGTAACATTTTTCAGATGAGCACAATGACCAGTATGACCATTAGCGTCATCAGTAAGGACAGTCATTTGCATACCAAACTGCATAACATTCGATGCGTTCCAATCGGTAGGACGGATTCCAGCCCCGCTATGGACATTATCTGAGACATAAGTCTCGAAACCTGAATTTGATAGTTGATATTGCGCTGAAGCCAGGACAGTGCAACATAGCAACATAAACAAGAATAAATTTCTTTTCATAAATATCTGTGAATAAAACGTTTTACAATTTGAAGATAATCGTTCAAACAACGTGCAAAGTTAATCAAATATTATCGTATAAATCTATAAAAAGTGTATATTTTTACTGAATTGCAACAAATGCTTACTGAATTGTACAAAAAAAAATTAAATCAGCCCATATTGGCTGATGTTTTTTTGATGTTTGGATTGTCAGTTTTGCCTCTTCACTATTACCACATTTTGGGTGATTATTCAAGTAAATGGGCAAATATTTGTTGTAAAATTGCAGCGTAAAGCGTAACAATCAGGGGGGAGGCTGTCCGAAAAGTAGGTACAGGTTGAATTTTGTGGTGTTATAGTGCTTTTGCCACTTTCAGGGCGTGCTTGTTGATTATTGATACCCAAGGCGTTGCCTTGGGCTATGTGCTGGTTGCCCCTTTCGGGGCGTGGGTGTTGCAGATAATGAGTAGAGTTTTCGGACAGGTTGGGGGAGTGATTGGAGGTTAGTGATTTGGTGGGTCGGAGGTTTGGGCAAAATAGGCAGGTTGTCTGCCATCGAAAGCGAGACGGTCAGAGAAGAGATTAAGGCGGATGAAAAGAGTCAGGATTTCAGTGGAGAGTTGTGGACGGTTTTTTGTGGTGAGCGTGAGATGCGGGCGGTTTGTTGTGAGGGATTTGAGGGCGGGAGTGTAGGATGCGAGGATAAAATACCGCACTGAAGTATAAGGGCGTAAGTGTTGTGGGTCATTGTG
>JAGHVI010000219.1 GCA_018064385.1 Candidatus Minthenecus merdequi | reverse complement strand
ATAATCATATTCACTGTCCGTATGGAGTAGGTTGTGCAAAGGTAAGGAGTTTTTTTGATATATGCAAGGGTTTTTGAATTTATTTTTTGATAAATTACGCTGCAACGCGGCATAACAATCATCATACATTTGTTATGCCGCGTTGCAGCGTAATCTAAATAACATAAGGGTGGTTAAGGAAATGAGTTAGGGGAGTTATAGTTTTTTTCTGCTACAGTAGTACCAAAGTTGCCAACTGTTGAAAAGGTTGGCGAAGATGCTGTAGAAGGCGAGGATGCACGAGGAGAGAGGGTTGAGGTACATATTGCCCATCCAGATACCCATAGCGGTATTTTTCTGTCCGAGCAGTTGTCCGCCAGCCATTGTGTCATTGAAATGACTGCCTATCAGTTTGCCAAGTCCGAACTGTAATGCGCAAAAGAAGAGAGCAAGGAAGCCGAGCCAGAGAATGTTGGCTGTGTTTCCATCGCCGTGGATAAAGATAAAGTCGATGGTCTGTCCAAGAGTGAGTAGGAGTGCAGTTGCCCAAAGGTAGAAAGAGAGTCCGTTGAAGCGTGCGACGGCTTTGCTTGCACGGGGTGTCCATATCTGTAGTGCAAGGGCGATGAAGAACGGAATGGCGAGTACAGAAGCCACACGTCTGAGTATAAGCAAGAAAGAGTCGAGAAAAGGCATTGTTTGTTGTACGCCAACGAACGAGAAAACAATAGGGGCGACACAAGCTACCATCAGGTTGCCTATCATAGTGTAAGTTGTGACACGAATGCGGTTGGCTCCAAGCATACACGAGACCACAGCAACGGAAGAGGCGACAGGGCAAAGAACACAAATAAGTATTCCTTCGGCTATTATTTCGTTGGCTGTTAGACAACGAACAAGCAGATAACCGCCAAGGCTGACGCCAATTTGGAAAAGTGCAAGAATGAGATCCATCCAACTTGGTTTCAGCGTGAAAATGTCAACAGAGGTGAACGAGAAAACGAGAATGACAAAAATGATGTAGGGGGTTATGAAACTGGCACGACCACAGAAGTCGTGGAGCAGAATGCCCAGGATTATGGCGGTAGGAAGAACGTATGGTTTAATCTTCTGCTTTATATTCATTAGAAAATACTGTTTTTTCTATACACCCATTTTAGGGTGGTTCTATTAATTATGTTTTTAAGTTGCAAGGCGGATGGTTCATGGCTGGACGCTTTTGAATTTATTTTTGCATTTTGCTGCTTGTCAGTCGGTCACAATGCCCGCATTGCTCCCTTCCTCCGCACAGCAATCTGCCAAAAATAAACTTCAAAATCGTCTCAACCTAATTAATAGAACCACCCTTTAGCTGTTAGTTCTTCGATGTAGTTGAGCATAGTGGCTTGTTTCCGAGATTCACCGAAACGGCTCTTTTGCTTGTACGTTCGATGACGACAAATCTGCCGCCCTTTTTTTATCACCGTACTACTGGGTCTTGGAACTGCTAAAATATCACTTGAAATTGCTATTTTGCTAGGGTATTATATGGTTAGAAACCCTATGCAAAGGTAGTAATAATATACGGGACACGCAAGTTTTCAGACAAAAAGTTTTGCTCAATTTGTGTTTTTGTCAAAAGGCGAGTCAAAAAAATACGTTCTCTTTGCATACAATCAGTTGAAATGCCAGCAGAACAGCGCTTTAGCAGCCTTTGTATAGGGTGTAAATACGGGATTCTTTATTTAATTATTCCATCGTGATACGTAGCATGAACGCAACAACAAGAACAACTCTGTCAACAATAAGACCGTTACCTGTTACCCGTTTTTTTTCCTGTTTTTTCTGTTTTTTTGATGTTTTGAATTGTTTGCAAAGTCAGCTGTTGAGAGCACACCACAACGATTAACAGCAAAAAAAGCAATAAAATTATTTATAATTCCCATCTCACTCTCTAAAAATCAAGCATATATCTTTAAACAAAAAAAATACAACAAAACGACATAGCAGTTTGAAAATTATTCGTAACTTTGCGGTCGAATATAATTGAATTACTTTCCTTCAAAAACTATATACGAATGTTAGACAAAGAATTTGCGTTTTATTTGGAGCATCAAGATGAGTTGGTGTCGTTGTATGATGGCAAGTATGTGATGGTTGTTGGCGAAAATGTAGTAGGCGCATACGATTCTGTTGGCGAAGCCTGCCATATCGGCAAACAAAAATATGGTGCAGGCAATTTTCTGTTGCAATTGTGTACTCCTGGCGATAGTGCATATACGATAACCTATCATTCAAGAGCAAAATTCGTGTAGCCATATGAAAAGCGTTCCTTTTTCGCACACGTTCAATTCTGTAATTGGAAGTATCATAACCAATTGCAAAGTCAGTGATGAGTTTGATGCGGCTGCAACACCAGATTTACCTCATCCAGAGTTTCTTGCATTCAAGGCTATTTGGGATACTGGCGCAATGCGTTCATCCATATCTACAGACGTTGTGAAAAAATTAGGGTTGAAACCATACGGGTTTGCAAAAGTATTCCATGCAGATGGAGTGAGTATGCAAAACACTTATTTTGTAAATGTTTTGCTGCCAAATGGAATAGAGGTTAAGACACTTCTTGTGACAGAGGCTAAAATGGCGGACATAGATGTACTAATCGGGATGGATATCATAACTCTTTGTGATTTTGCCTTGACATCATCAAACGGAATAACAAAGTTCTCATTCCAAGTTCCAAGCTCGATTGACATAGATTTCACTAAAGAACTATGAATTATAATTGAGCAAGTGCATTCGCATTTATTGGAATGACTACATAGACCTTGCCAGTGATTGTATCTACGGATACGTTACATCGGCATAAAAAATAAACATTTTGGCTGTTTTCAGAAAAACAGCAGACATATAGACAAGCATTTTGCTTTATTTCTT
>JAGHVI010000192.1 GCA_018064385.1 Candidatus Minthenecus merdequi | reverse complement strand
GGTCATTTCGTAAGATGAGGCATAGTCGGAGTCTGCATATAAGGTGACTCAAGGTAGTGGCTTCCAGCCACCGGCTCGTCAGAGAGTCCTCTCCTCTGGGCACATCCTCTTCGCTTCTCTGGAGAGTATGTACCCAGTTACTAAGATATTGTCTTCTATCCAGAACAGAACTTGCGAAACTTGAATATGATGATTGTTGTGCCGCATTGCAGCGTAATTTATCAAAAAATAAATTCAAAAACCCTTGCATATATCAAAAAAACTCCTTACCTTTGCACTACCTACTCCCTACGGACAGTGAATATGATTATCAATCATTTATAGGGTGGTTCTATTAAGGTGAGTTCTATAAATTCAGTTTGAGGGTTTTTGAAGTTTGTTTTGAGCAGATTGCTGTGCGGAAGAAGGGAGCATAGCGGGCTATGTGACCGACTGACAACCTGTCAAGACCGAGAGCAGAGACCAAGCTTGCTTGGACTATGCCGAGGTTAGGACAGGTCTGCAAAGCAAATCAGCAAGATGTCAAAAGAAACTTCAAAAACACCAAAAAGTTTATTTGTTAATTATCTTCATATTTCTTTCTTAATGGTGAATTTTTAGAACTCACCATTATTTATTCCAACAACTGGTATTATGAATGTTGAGTTTGTCAGGTTCAAAATTTGGAGTTTTACCATTTTTATATTGTTGCTCGAAATCTTTGAAGACACGGAAAAGTTTTGGTGAAAGGAGAAGGATGGCGATGACATTAATCCAAGCCATTGAGCCAACACCAATGTCACCAAGCGTCCATGCTACACCTGAGCCGAAAACTGAACCAAGAAAGACCATTGTAAGATTGATTACACGAAAGATGTATATAAACAAACGCTGAGTACGTTGATTCAGTCCTTGGTTGTCTCGTTTTGCAAAACGGGTGAAAAGATAGACAAGGCTTGTTTCTGCATAATAATAATAAGCAAGGATAGTTGTAAATGCAAAGAAAAACAGAGCAAAGGCAATAATAATATTCGCCACTGTTTTACCAGTAAGGGTGCCAACAGCCATTGATGTATAAAGTACACCAGGTTCGCCAACAGGAGCCCCAGGATTCTGCATAAGGTACGTCACAATAGTTTCGCCACCTGAAATAAGCGTAACAGAGTCGATAATGTTATAAGTTTTGCAAGCTAAAATCATCAATGCAGTTGCCGAGCAAACTAAAAGAGTGTCGATATAGACAGAGAAAGATTGCACAAGACCTTGTTCTACAGGATGGTTGACTCCTGCTGCGGCTGAAGACATAGCACCTGTTCCTTGTCCTGCCTCGTTTGAATAAAGACCACGTTTGACACCCCATAAGATGGTAGTGCCAAGAATACCACCCAAGGCAGGATTCAGTCCAAATGCACTTCTTATCAAATCCATAAAAACAGAAGGAAGGACATCATAATGTATGACAAGAATGATTATTGACAAGACTATATATAGGCAAGCCATTATTGGGGTAACAAATTGTGCAAAAAGGGCTATTCGTTTTACACCACCAATAATAATTGCAGCCAAGAGGACAGTCACAATGATGCCAGTGACCCACATCGGTATTCCGAATGTTGGAGTCATCGAAGATGAAATACAATTTGTCTGGATAGGAGGCATTAATACACCTTCTCCTATGAACGCTATGATTGCAAATAATATAGCAAGTTTCTTTAGATTCAATCCTTTTTCTATGAAATATGCAGGTCCACCACGAAACTCTCCATTGTCACGTTCTTTATATATTTGCGCAAGAGTTGATTCTGCAAATGCTGTTCCTGAACCCAAAAAAGCGATAATCCACATCCAAACTATTGCGCCAGGACCACCAAATGCTATAGCTGTTGCCACTCCGACAATGTTGCCGGTACCAACCCTTCCTGAAAGTGCCAGAGCGAATGACTGAAAAGAGGTTCTACCTCCTTTTTTATTGTTCTGAGACTTAAACAACAATCTTATCATCTCAGGAATATATCTGATTTGCACAAATTTGAGACCACAGGAAAAATAAAGTCCTGCAAATAATAAAAGTATAACAAGAGGCAAACTCCAAACAATATCGTTTACAGATTGAATAAGGTTTGCAAAAGTAGAATAAAATGATGACATAACGCACTTAAATTTAATGGTGCAAAGATAGTAAAAATATTCGACATAGACAAGTTTATGAGTTTTTTTTTAGTTGTGGAAAATAATAGTATTGTAGTGTGTCGTAATTCAGAAAAAATTCGTACCTTTGCAGTCGAATTATGCATGGTACAAAACCTTGCACAAGAAAATTATATTATGACACTTACCGAAAGATTTTTAGACTACGTCGGATGGTGGACAACATCGGACGAGGAGAGTGGCGTGACTCCTTCGACTGAACGCCAGATGGTTTTTGCAAAACATATTAAAGAAGACCTTGAACGTATTGGACTGCAAGAGATTACGCTTGACGATAACGGCTATCTGTTTGCTACTTTACCTGCAAACACAGACGAAAAGTTGCCAGTTATTGGTTTCATAGCACACTTGGATACCGCACCGGACATGAGCGGCGAAAATGTCAAACCAAGGATTGTGCACAATTACGATGGTCGTGACATCGTGTTGAATGAGAAAGAGAACATCGTCCTTTCAACAAAACAATTTCCAGAAATTCTCGACTATAAAGGTCAGGACATCATCGTTACCGATGGAACAACATTGCTTGGTGCTGACGACAAGGCAGGTGTGTGTGAGATTATTGCCGCTTGCGAATACCTGATGGCTCACCCTGAAATAAAACACGGCAAAGTGCGTATAGGTTTCAATCCTGATGAGGAAATCGGTCTTGGTGCACATAAATTTGACGTAGAAGCATTTGGCTGTGACTGGGCTTATACTATGGATGGTGGTGAGATTGGAGAGTTGGAATATGAAAATTTTAATGCTGCTTCGGCTCAAATTGTTTTCAAAGGTCTCAATGTTCACCCCGGAGCTGCTAAAGGCAAGATGCGCAACGCAATCCGCATAGCAAATGAGTATTTGGCTATGATACCGGAAGAACTACCCGAAAACACCGAAGGTTATGAGGGATTCTACCATGTGATTGATGCAGGTGGGTCTGTAGAACAAGCTCATCTACGCTATATCATCCGCGACCACGACCGTGACAAATTCGAGAACCGCAAAAAGATTATGACCGAGACTGCCGAAGCTATAAATCGTAAATATGGCGAGGGCACGGCAACGATAGAACTGAAGGACCAGTACTATAATATGTGTGAGAAGGTAAAGCCTATGATGCACATCATTGATCGCGCATTCAAGGCTATGGAGGAGGCTGATGTGAAACCAAAGGTATCTCCTATCCGTGGTGGAACAGATGGCGCACAACTTTCGTTCAAGGGTTTGGTCTGCCCTAACATCTTTGCTGGTGGTCTTAATTTCCATGGACGTTACGAGTATGTTCCAATACGGTCTATGGAGAAGGCAGTAGAGGTGATAGTTAACATAGTTAAACAATGACAAAACTATAACATTTGAAAATTATGGAATTAAAAACAACTCCATTCACCCAAACACACATTGCCTTGGGTGCAAAAATGGCTGAGTTTGCTGGCTACAACATGCCTATCAACTACGCCAACGGAATCAACCACGAACACATGACTGTAGTAAACGGTGTAGGCGTATTCGATGTTTCTCACATGGGTGAATTTATGGTAAAGGGTCCTCGTGCAAAAGAGTTTCTCGGCCGCGTATGCTCGAACAATTTGAAACTTATCGATTTCCAAGCACAGTACAACTGTTTCCCTAATGGTAAGGGCGGTATTGTTGACGACCTCATTGTTTATCACTACAATGACGAGAAATACTTGCTCGTTGTCAATGCAGCAAACATTGACAAAGATTGGGAATGGGTCAACAAGAACAACGCTGAAGGTGTGTCTCTTGAGAATATCTCTGACCACGTTGCACAACTTGCAGTTCAAGGTCCTAAAGCAATTGATGCTCTTCAAAAACTGACAGACATCAAATTGGCTGACATCAAATACTACCACTTCGCAGAAGGTAAATTTGCAGGTTGTGATGATGTAATTGTTTCAGCTACAGGATATACTGGAGCAGGTGGTTTCGAACTTTACTTTAACCCTCAATATGGTGAGAAGATTTGGAACGCAGTATTCGAGGCTGGCAAAGAATATGGCATTGAGCCAATTGGTCTTGGTGCGCGTGATACACTTCGTCTCGAAATGGGTTTCTGTCTCTATGGTCACGAGATTGACGACACTACTTCTCCTATCGAAGCAGGTCTCGGATGGATTACAAAACCTGCTGAAGGCAAAAACCTTATTGATGGTGAACTTTACGTTCAACAACGTGCTGAAGGTGTTAAGCAGAAACTCGTAGGTTTCGAACTCCAAGAACGTGCAATTCCTCGTAATGGCTATGAACTGACAGATGGCAAAGGCAATATTATTGGTCGTGTAACTTCTGGTTGTATGTCTCCATGCCGTGGCATTGGTGTCGGAATGGGTTATGTTAAACCTGAGTTTTCAAAAGTAGATACAGAAATAGCTGTCAAGATTCGTAACAAAGAGGCTAAAGCAATTGTTGTAAAAGTTCCTTTCAGACACTAAATTCCTGAAAGTTAGTTTTATAAATCTACCTAACAAAAAAGCCTTCGCTACAAACGGTAACGAAGGCTTTTTTATTGATTGTTCTATTCGTTTTTTCCTGTCACAATTTTCTTGATTTCACTCAGTTTATTCAATGCTTCAAGTGGTGTAAGCAAATTGATATCAACCTTGAGAATCTCGTCACGGACAGCCTCAAGCGTCGGATCATCCAATGCAAAAAGACTTAATTGAATACCTTCTTTCTTTTGCAATGGTTTTTCAATACCGATACTTATACGACTCTCTTGTCTTTTATTCTCGAATTGCTCCAGCAACTTATTTGCCCTGGCAACTACATCTTTAGGCATACCTGCCATTCTTGCCACATGTATTCCAAAACTGTGTTCACTGCCTCCTCGTTCAAGTTTTCTCAAGAAAATAACCTTTTTATCAACTTCACAAACACTTACATTCCAATTTTTTATGCGAGTAAACGCTTTTTCCATATCATTAAGTTCATGGTAATGTGTTGCAAAAAGTGTTTTAGCATGTTTGTTTTTTGTCTCATGTATATATTCTACTATAGACCAGGCAATCGAAATGCCATCGTAAGTACTTGTTCCCCTACCAAGCTCATCAAATAGAACAAGACTCTTATCCGTCATATTATTCAATATCGTTGCAGCTTCGTTCATCTCAACCATAAATGTACTATCTCCAGCACTTAGGTTATCACTCGCACCTACACGTGTAAAAATCTTGTCAACCACACCAATATGAGCACTTTCAGCAGGTACAAAACAACCAATCTGAGCCAAAAGCACTATCAATGCCGTCTGTCGCAACAACGCACTCTTGCCAGCCATATTTGGACCGGTTATTATCATTATCTGTTGCTTGTCGTTGTCAAGAAATATATCATTTGGAACATAATGCTCGTCTGCTTTCATAAGTTTTTCAATTACAGGATGACGTCCTTGTGTTATTGATAGTGCATCACCATCATCAACCACTGGAGGATTGTATCCATTATTTGCACTGACACAGGCAAAACCAATCAAGCAATCCAACTGCGCAATATAGTAACAATCTGTATGTATAGCTTCTATATATTGTAAAACTAATGATGTTAATTCTTCGAAAAGTTTACGTTCCAACTCGCCAATCTTCTCTTCTGCTGTCAATATCTTAGTCTCGTATTCTTTCAGTTCCTCTGTAATATACCTTTCTGCATTTGCAAGGGTCTGTTTACGAATCCATTCTTCTGGCACTTTATCTTTGTGTGTATTACGCACTTCCATATAGTATCCGAAAACGTTGTTGTATCCTATTTTAAGACTACTTATTCCCGTTGCCTCTGACTCTCGTTGCTGTATTCTTAGCAGGTAATCTTTGCTATTGAAGACAATGTCTCGTAATTCGTCCAATTCGTCGCTGACTCCTCTTGCAATAAATCCACCCTTGTTTAATGTGTTACATTCTTCGTTAAGAGTTTTCTCAATATTATCACACAGAATATCACAACCATTCAACGCATCAGATATACGTTGAAGAGGTTGACACTCTTTTGCCTTTATTGCCATCTGACGAATCTGCCCCACTGCTCTCAACCCCACTTTCAATTGCCAAATGTCCCTTGGCAATACCCTACCCACTCCTACCTTTGACGAGATTCTCTCCATATCTCCCACTTTCTCTAACTGTTGAATTATCCTCTCCCTCATCTCTATATCTCTGAACATATATGTCACAACCTGCTGGCGAGCAACAATCTCATTTACGTCTTTGAGTGGAAAACTTATCCACCGTCTCAGCATTCGCCCACCCATAGGAGTGAGTGTACCATCAATCACTTGACAGAGACTCATGCCACCAACACACATTGAAGAAAGCAATTCCAAGTTGTGTACTGTAAATCCGTCCATCCATACACTACGCTCATCATCTATCCTTGATAACGATTTGATATGACGAGTATTGGTATGCTTTGTTTCATCTAAATAGTATAATATGACTCCTGCCGATATTAGCCCTGCCTTGAATCCATCAACTCCAAAACCTTTTAAATTCTTCACCTCAAAATGAACCAACAATCTTTCTCTCGCATTTTCTATTGTGTACATCCACTCTGGCATCTGCTGAAATCTCCATTTAGTCCCGACAACATTGATTGCCAAGTCTTTTGTACCTTCTTGATACAAAACTTCTTTTGGTTGGAACGATTGCATTAGTTTCTCTATATGCTCAGCAGTTCCCTCTGTTACTAAATATTCACCCGTCGTTATATCCAACAAACTCAATCCCACAATCTTTTTTTCCACGGTTATTGATGCCAGAAAGTTGTTCTCCTTAACTTCCAAGACATTGTCGTTCATACTTGTTGCTGGTGTAACCAATTCTATCACATCTCGCTCAACAAGCCCTTTAGTTTTTTTGGGGTCTTCCATCTGTTCGCAGATTGCCACACGCAGTCCATGCCTTATCAGTTTTGGCAAGTATGTGTCCAATGCATGAAACGGAAAACCTGCCAATTCAACAAATTGTGCTACACCATTTGCTCTCCGAGTGAGTGTTATGCCCAATATTGAACTCGCCTTTATCGCATCTTCCGAAAATGTTTCATAGAAATCCCCCACTCGAAACAATAGAATTGCATCAGGGTATTGAGATTTAATCTCATTATACTGTTTCATTAATGGTGTTTCAACTACAGCCATATATTTTATGTTATTTGTTCTTTAACTCTTTAATTATCCTGTATGCTCTGTATATTCCAGTCTCGCCAGCTTTACTCATATCAACTTTTGCCTTTGTTATATCACCGCTCAGCATATAAGTCAAACCTCTGTTGAAGTAAGCCTCTCCCAACCCTGGTTCCAACTCTATAGCTTTGTTGTAGCAGTTTATAGCTCTTTGATATTCACGTTTCATTGTCAGCATATTACCTTTATTGTACCACGCAAAACCAGCTTTTGGCATCATCTCTATTGCATAATCTAAGTCTCGCATCACCAATTCCCACTCTTTTGCCAATGCCTTCTCACTCAGTTTGTTTTCTGTTAAAGTCTGCTCAGTGAGTGCTTCATATTGTTTATATCTGACGCAAGATTTCATAAAATAAACAATTCCCTCGTCCACACCGTAATGTATTGCTTTCGTCAAATCGTCCATAGCATTTCCAAAGTCCTGAAGCGCTGCATAATTCAAACCTCTCGATAAATAGAGAATGCCATTGTACGGCTGACTGATTATTATTCGCGATAGTCCCTCAATTTCTGAGAATAAGTAATTCGATATGTTGCTTGTCAATGGTGTCTCTTTTGTCACCATATAAAGTTCTTTTCCTTGAAGGTATTTTTTAACAAAGTCTTGAAGTTCAAGTGGATTATATTCCTTGCTTATCAAGTTTTCCACTTCACTTCTATAATACGACACCACAAAGTTTCCTTCGTTTGTCAAGTCAATCTTTTGGTTCTGAACCAATCCACGCACCCCTGTTTCGGTCTCTGATTCTTCTTTGCTTGTTACAAACAAACTGGCAACACTCTCTACTATTGACTCTTCTTGTGCCACTTTCGCTTTTGTCTGCAATTGATCTTTTTTCTTTGGTTTCTTTCCATTTTTGTGTTCTTCCATCAATTGGTATGCCATCTCTCTGTCCAAATATGCCTCTTTTGCTTTCCTCAGTTTTTCATATTGTTCAGCTCTGGCATAATATACAGGAACAAACGAAGGATGTCTCTCTATTATTGTAGTAAAGTCACTGACTGCCTCACGACTGTTTCCAAGAAAAGCATTAACAATACCACGTTGGTAAATAGCTTCATCTAATTCTGGCTCAAGTGTTATCAGTTTGTTTAGGTCTTCCAACGCATTATTGTGGTCTCCCAGTTCATAACGCAGCAATGCCCTATTGAACAATGCATTGACATTATTTGCGTCCAATTCTATGGCTTTGCCGTAATCCGACATTGACTCTTTGAATTTGTTGCGTTTGTAATTTATTATACCTCTGTTGATATAAACATTTGGATTATTTGTTCCAAGTGTTACGGCTTTGTTGCAATCTATAAAAGCCGAATCTTCATTTTCAAGAATTAGATGTATTATCGCCCTTGCACTATATGCCATCTCATTATATGGCTCGTCCTTGACCAAAGCGTTTGCCATATCTTTTGCACCAAGCGTATCACCTGTCTCAACCAACAGACGCATTTTCTCCAACCTAAGTTCACACCATTTCGGCGACTGTCTTATCATTACATCAAGTACAGACATTGCAGAATCCAATCGTTCAGTGGCTTCGTAAATATTAACCAAGTTTATTCGATATGTGACATTATCAGGACTATATTCCAATGCCATCAGCATATTTTTTTCCGCAACATTCCAATCATCCATTCTGCATGCCACATATCCTCGTGAATAGTATGCCATCGGCATAAACGGATTTCGTCTTATGACACTGTCCAAGTCCCTTTTTGCCCCATCAAAATCTTCCAAATATATTTTTGCTATTGCCCTGAGAAAGTATGGCTCAGCTAAGTGTGGTTTGACCTGTATGACTTTGTTGAAATACTGAATACTAAGCACATAATCTTGAAAATAGAGCGCACTGCGACCAACACTCATCAATCGATCAGTGTTCAGTTGCGCCTTCAGCATTCCTAATGAGGCAAATAATAAGAATATGTTTAATATAAATATTCTCAATTGTTACATCCCTCTTTTTTTCAAAAAATTCAACACCCACTCCTCATTGTTGCGTGTTGGCACAAGCGGCAGTCGTAATACGTTCTCTATCATACCCATACATGACAATACACTCTTCACGCCTGCTGGATTTCCATCTGCAAAGAGTACCTCAATCATCTCTACAAATCTGTAGTGAATCTCTCTTGCTCCACTTAAGTCACCGTGAAGCGCTAATCTAACCATTCTGCCAAATTCTTTTGGAAAAGCATTACCCACAACAGATATAACACCCACTGCACCAAGGGCTATTAACGGAAAAGTTATACCATCGTCACCAGAAATTACCATAAAGTCACTGCGCTTGTTTTTGATTATCTCGTCTATCTGACGGAAATTGCCAGAAGCCTCCTTTATGGCTACTATATTTTCGAAGTCATGCGATAGTCTGATGGTCGTTTCTGCAGATATGTTTACGCCCGTCCTTCCTGGCACATTGTAAAGAATTACAGGCATCGTAGTGCTTTCTGCTATTGTTTTATAATGCTGATATATACCTGCCTGTGATGGTTTATTGTAGAATGGAGCAACACTCAATATGGCATCTATTCCTTCGAAATCTTGCCTCTTTATTTGCTCCACAACACCCATAGTATTGTTTCCTCCAATGCCGAGAACTATTGGTTTGCGTCCAGCATTAACCTCAAGAATGGTTTTTATGACCATCTGTTTTTCTTCATCAGATAGTGTGGGAGTCTCGCCTGTAGTACCAAGAACTACAAAATAATCCACACCTCCCTCTATCTGGTACTCAACCAGTTTGCGAAGTGCATCGAAATCGACTGCGTAATCTTTTTTGAATGGAGTTACCAACGCAACACCCATTCCCATCAGTTTGTTGTTGAATATCATTTGACCTCTGTTATTTTATAACCTTGTTTTTCAATTTTGTCAATCAATTCCCCTGCAAAGTATTTTGCAGGCAGAACTATAAAGCATCTCTCCCTCTCTACACACAATTTTATTTTTTCAACCCATCCATCAACTCTTGCCTCTATTTTTTCTCTCTCGTTTTCATCTTTATGTAATGCGGATAACCCCTCAATATCTTCTGCTTTGAATAATAATTCTGCTCTCTGATAACGTTTTACGACGGACTCTCTCCCTTGTCGAAATTCCTCTACCATTTTTCTTGTTTGCACATCTATACTTTCTTCCAAATACTCATATATAGTTAGTGAGTCGTCTAATGACTCTATTTTTTTGCCCTCCATCAAAGCCACCTGTTGGAAATATGAATCCATTGCTACATCGTCTTCTCCTCTCTCGTACAAGCTCTTGCATATCTCATCCCTCCACATCATAACTATTGCCGCAGGTTTTAATTTGCTGACTTTCCCTATTGTCACTTTGCAATCCGTCCGTAATACTGAGTCAACCAATTCTCTTTCATTTTTCCCTATCAACGCTCCTAAACTTGTCGGTGATTTTACCATTTCTGTCCATCTGTCCCAAGATTTCTCTGCAACGTATTCACACACAACTTTCTCACTTTTGTTATAACATCTGAATACATCTTTCACCCCTACAAGTGCGCTCGAAGGCAACATCTCATCCACAAACATTATATATGAATTGCCTTTAACTCCTTTTTTTTTAACACGATACAACATCTGACCATAACTCTCCGCTATGATTCCCATCAAAATCAATACTGTCAATAATTTTCTCACTTTTTAATCATTTTCAGATACTTGATTATCTGCTCTGCTATTTCTATCCTCTCATTATATTTCTCCTTCGCTTCTTCATCATCACCAAAATCAGGCATTTGCATTTCCATCTGCATATCGTATGGTGACACTTCCAACTCTTCTTTCACTTTTCCACACCTCATCGTTGCATGTACATCCAACATAAAGTACATCAACGGATAAACTAAATGTGTCGTTAAGTCTAAAACTAAGTCAAATTGCTCGTTTTCAACAACATTCACCGCAGTATCACTTTTGTATATTCCAAATAGCCCAATGCTTTTTCTGTCCAATACCACAAAATTGTCTCTTGACATAGTAGGAGACACCTTTACGTCAACAAACATACATGCTGACACTTTTTTGCCTTCGTCTTGTAACCTCCACATCAGCTGCCGCACATCGTCGTTCTGCTCTTTGAAATTGCTCTCAAACAGCAAAAGCACACTCTTTACCTCGTTCCACGTTTTGTATTCCGAGGTAGTGCTGAATTTTTTGACTCTCTTGTCAATCTTCCTTTTCCTTAAGTAACTGAGCAAACTCATTTTCATTTATTATTTTTACACCGAGTTTTTCGGCTTTCTCTCTCTTGGCTGGACCCATATCACTGCCAGCTAATATGTATGTCGTCTTGGCACTTACGCTACTACCATTTTTTCCTCCATTTGACTCTATCATAGCTTTGTACTCTTCTCGACTATGCATTTCAAATTTACCACTCACCACAATGGTCATACCTGACAGACGGTCTGAGACTACTACCTTCTCCTCTTCACTTTTCATCTTCAACCCATATTGTCTGAGCGTCTCAATCATAGATATGTTCTTAGGTTCAGCAAAGAATGCAATTACATTGCGTGCTATCTTTTCGCCTATATCTTCTACCTCTGTCATCTCCTCAACTGTTGCATTTCTCAGTTCATCAATGCTTCTGAATCTTGCTGCAAGTTTTTTTGCTATAACCTCTCCTACATTCCTTATTCCTATTGCAAATAATACTCTCTCGTATGGTACTTCGCGCGACTTCGCAAGTTCAGCTAACACATTCCTCGCACTTTTGTCAGCAAAACCATCCAACATTCTCAAGTCGTTGTATGTTAATGAGTACAAAGCTTCAATACTTGTTGCAATGCCTGTTTCATACATGTTTGTTATTATCTCAGACCCTATGCCGTCTATATTCATTGCTTTTCTCGACACAAAATGTTCCATTCTCCCGCGTATCTGTGGCGCGCACCCAGTTTCGTTAGGGCAATACCATGCTGATTCTTCATCGTTTCTTACCAGTTTTGTGTTGCACACAGGACATTTGTCAATAAATTCTATCCTCTTCGCAGTTTTATCTCTTTGACTTTTATCCACTGCTGTTATCTTTGGTATTATCTCTCCGCCTTTTTCAACATAGACCATATCACTTTCGTGCAAGTCCAATGCGCGCACAAAGTCTTCATTATGCAATGTTGCTCTCCTCACCATTGTACCTGACAATAGCACCGCCTCAAGGTTAGCCACTGGTGTCACCACACCAGTTCTTCCAACTTGGTACGTAACTGCTTCCAACCTTGTCAATGCCTGTTCGGGTTGAAATTTGTACGCAATTGCCCAACGTGGATTTTTTGCTGTATAACCTAATTTTTCCTGTAACGTAAAATCATTAACTTTCAACACTATACCATCCGTAGCCACAGGCAATTCTTTTCTTGCCTCATCCCAATGTTTGATATACTCCATAATCTCCTCCAACGAGTGACACAATTTCATATCACTACTCACATTCATTCCCCATTCTCTTGTTTTCTGCAATTGCTCGTAGTGCGTCTTCAACGGCAGTTCCTCACCTAATGTGTAGTAAATGTATGTTTGCAATCCTCGTCTCCACACTTCTTTGCTGTCCAGTAGTTTGAGTGTTCCAGATGCAGCGTTTCTGGGATTGGCAAACAACTGCTCCTGCTGCTCCTCACGTTCACGATTCAATCTGTCAAAACTACTCCACGGCATTAACACCTCTCCTCTGAATTCCACCTTTACAGGATAATCACCCGTCAAGAATTTCGGTACATTCTGGATATATGCCACATTTCTTGTCACATCGTCTCCCACCTTGCCATCTCCACGCGTCACGCCACGCACCAGACGTCCATTTTCGTATATTACCGAAATGCTCGTACCGTCAAATTTCAACTCGCATACCACGTCAAAATCTTTTCCTACCAACTTTTTAGTTTTGATATACCAATCTCTGACCTCCCCCTCCGAGTATGTGTTCCCCAACGAAAGCATTGGATACCTGTGCTCAACCTGAACAAAACCTTTCTGTAGGTCACTGCCCACCTTCAGCGTTGGACTGTCAGCATCATAACACTCAGGATGCTCAGCTTCAAGCTGTTCCAACTTTTTCATCTTCATATCAAACTCTTTGTCCGAAATCTGTGGTTGGTTCAGCACATAATAGCTGTGGTTGTATTCTCTCAGTTCTCGTCTGAGGTCGTCTATTTCTTTCATTTGTCTAAATAAAATTCTTTTGTCATTTCATAATAGTCTTCCGAATAAACGTGCCTTGCCTGCTCAATATACATCTCCCGTTCATCAACACTCCCCTGCATGACACCTTTTCTCAACTCTATCATAACTCTCTTATATATACTGTTTTTTGTCGGCCTCACCCTCATTATCCTATTCACCGCAAACCCTGCCTTCTTACCGCTCTCAACAAACATTTTCTCCTGCTCATACGGCAATATGACACTCAACATTCCCCCTTCGTTCAATATGTCACTTGCATTATCAATAACCTCCTCTATGTTAAGTGTATCAGAATGTCGTGCTTCACTTCGTCCTTTGTTTGGGCATTGCAACGATTTGACAAAAAAAGGCGGATTACACACAATCGAGTCAAACCCGTAATCGTCAAATTCCTGCAACGCACACTTTTCAATCACCACTCTCTCTGCGAATTTGCTCCTTGTCACATTGTCAACTGCGTCTAACACAGCGCCTTCGTTGATGTCAATTCCAACCACTTGCGCATGCTCAAATCTTTGAGCCATCATCATTGCAATCAAGCCTGTTCCTGTTCCGACATCCAATATTCTTTCTCCTCCCTCGGCCCAAGCCCCCAACAGCACACCATCTGTTCCCACCTTCATAGGTGCCCGTTCCTGCCTCACCTCGAACTGCTTAAACCTAAAAGGTGCACTCATAATTTTTTTCTTCTTTTCTCTTCAAAAAACGATGTCACTATTTTTGAGCACTCTTCAGCTTTTACCCCACCCTCTACTTTGGTTTTAGGATGCATAATCTCTGGTGCAAAACGCTTATAACCATTTTTATCATCTTCAGCGCCATACACCACCCTCGAAATCTGACACCACCGCAATGCTGCTGCACACATTGTACAAGGTTCCAATGTTACATACAACGTACAATCCGTCAGATATTTTGCTCCAAGGGTATTTGCAGCTGCTGTAATCGCCAACATCTCAGCATGTGCCGTCACATCTTTCAAACGCTCCGTCTGGTTGTATGCACGAGCAATAATTCTGTCACCAGCCACAATCACTGCTCCTACTGGAATTTCATCCTCAGCCTTCGCCTTGCGTGCCTCGGCGAGTGCCTGATTCATATAAAAATCATCATCCATCACATCTCTCCATTGAGCGTAAATGCCAACATTTCAGCAAACTTTTCAACCCCTTTTTCAATTTTTCCTCCAATCATTGGTCTAAGCATCAACGGAATATCCGCTTTAACCGTTACTTTCATACGTGTATCATCCTCCGACACACCTAATAATTGTATCCACAAATTAGCAGCCATCGGTATTCCCTCTGCCTGAAATTTCAACATCTTAGGAGCTTCACGATCAATGATTTTCAATGTCACTCGTCCCACCATGTTTGCACTGAATGATACTGAATCCTCAGTAAATTCAATATCCTCAAAGCCTTTCTTCATATCTGCAGGAATCGCATCAACGTAAGGCTTGGCGTTTCTCAGATCTGAAATACGGTCATAAATAGCCCCTTGTTCTTTTCTGATTTGTTTCTGTTTACTTTCGTAAGTATTCATATCTATCTGTCAATTTATAGTAATATTCAATCACAAAGGTACAACAAATTTCTCGAATAAACAAATTATATCCTCTTTTTTTTTCCACATCATACAAATTTGAGGGTTTTTGAATGGAGTTTGAAATGTTCAACCAGGTGACCAATGAGCAAATAGAGAAGGCGGCAGAGGAAGAAATGTTGCGGAAGGAAGATGAAACGACAGAAGGAATGCGCAAGAAGGTAGCGGACGATGCAGTGGCTGCTTTCAATAGAATTTTGGGTAAAGGGTGGTTCTATTAATTATGTTTTTAAGTTACAAGGCGGATGGTTCATTGTTGGACGCTTTTGAATTTATTTTTTGATAAATTACGCTGCACCTCAGCAAATGAGCAAGCTCTTTGCTTTCGGTTTGCAGTAATTTTGCATCTTGCTGCT
>JAGHVI010000154.1 GCA_018064385.1 Candidatus Minthenecus merdequi | reverse complement strand
TAAAAGCCAAGGGTATGAGTACTCAGGCAGCAACAACATAGACGATGTGGCTTGGTACTTGGACAATAGTTCAGAACAGACCCATCCAGTAGGCACAAAGAAGGCAAACGAATTAGGATTGTATGATATGAGTGGCAATGTATATGAGTGGTGTGCGGATTGGTATGGTGATTACTCATCATCATCGCAGACTGACCCTACTGGACCAGAGACTGGGTCGAGCCGTGTGCTGCGCGGTGGCAGTTGGCGCGGCAATGCCAGCGGCTGCCGTTCTACTAATCGCATCAGCGGCTATCCTGACTACCGCTTCAACCACTATGGCTTTCGCTTGGTCTTGCTTTTTTAGGTTACTACCCAATAAGCAGGTGAATAGGTACGAAGTGAGGGGATAGCAAGAAAGTTATATGCCCACGCCAGCTTTTTTACGTCTTGTCAGGCGAAGCCACAAGACGTAAAAAAGCTGGCGTGGGCATATAACTCAAATGTAAAGATGAGAGATTGTAAATATGGATTAATCGAAGAGTTTATTGAACTCGTCAACGGTGACTTCAGTTGCAGTGAGTTTTACTGCATTGCGCATAATGTCAACGACTTTCTCCTCGAGGACTTTTTCTGAGATATTGCGGACGGTTTCATCTTTCTTGAGCATCTCGCTTGAGTAGTTGCTGAGAATCTCTTCTGGAACCTCGGTCATACCATATTGAGCAAATTGCACACGTGTCATGCGACGTGCGAAAGCGTTGATGTCGTCTCTTTCGACTTTGATGCCGTTAGCCTTTGCCATACGAGTCTTGAAGAGATACCATTTGAGGTCGTCAAGCATTGCAGGGAAGTCACGATCGAGTTGTTCTTGAGTCATCTTGTCGTTTGTTGCGAGAAGCCAACGGCGAAGGAATTCCTCAGGGAATACGAGTTTAGCCATTTTCTTGATAGCAAGAGCTTTTGCATCGATACCGAGTTTGTACTCGCTATCCTCTTTGTAATTTGCAGCGATGCCTTCGGCTACTTTAGTGCGAAACTCTTCAAGAGATTTGACGATATCTTTGCCATAGACCTTGTCAAAGAGAGTTTGGTCAACCTCAGATGGGGTATAATGGATAATTGAGTTGATTGTAAGGTTGAAATCAGAGGTCATATTGGCAGCCTCTTCTTTAGAAATATGCAATATAGAAGAGAGTTCCACATCGCTGTCGTAAGCCTTCTTAGGGTTGAAACGGATAACAGAGCCTTTCTTGGCACCTTCGAGGAGTTTTTTCTGTTCCTCATCCTTCATATAGTCAGCTGCCATAGTTGTTTCGTCAACAGAAATACCGTCTTGGCGTACATTTCCATCAGCATCAAGTTCAACCATTGAACCTTTGATCATATCCTTTCCGTGAGCCTCGTCAACCTCATTGTAGTTACCAAAGCGACCTGCGTAGTTATTGACTTGCTTGTCGATCATTTCGTCTGTTACCTTGACATTATAGTACTTGAGGTTATCCTTTTTGTTGAGAGCGGGCTCGTATTTAGGGGCAAGACCGAGGTCAAACTTGAAATCGAACTTGGTGTTGTTTTCGAAATCGACTTCATGTTGGTCATCGATAGGGAGAGGTTCGCCGAGAATGTCAAGGTCATTTTCTTTGATGTAATTGTAGATTGCCTCTTGGAGAGTTCGGTTAAGTTCGTCGGCTTTGACAGCGCGACCATACATCTTCTTAATCATACCGATAGGAGCCAAGCCTGGACGGAAACCGGGAATGTTTGCCTTGCGACGATAGTCACGGAGGGCTTTGTCGACCTTTTCAGCGTAATCAGATTCTTCGATAGTGATGGTAACCTGAGCGTTGACTTCATCAATATCGTTTCTTAAAATGTTCATAATTAGTTGATTGTATTTATTGTTTTATTATATAATCGTGTATGGGTTTTGGAGTGCAAAGTTACGAAAAAAAATTGAGACTTAGCACGCTATTCCGATAAAAATAAGAAAAATATTTTTTAGTAGAAAAGATGGCGTATATCAGAAAAAAATTGTAACTTTGCGGACTTAAAAAGCACATAGATATTTTAGTAAAAAAGATGGAAAAAGACCATTACAGAAGCCGTAACTCAAACAACCGTGGTAATGCAGCAAGCGGAGGTTTTAGAGGACGTGGGAACGCCCAAGGCTCAATAAGTTATGCTGAATTCGTACGTAAAGGTGGAAGCAAAGCAAGGAACGAAAGGAAAGAAAAAGAGGCAAAATATGACACTGCATATGTCGGTGGCAAGGTCGATGGTTTTGCAGAGAAACATTCAAAAAACTTGGAACAATTCGGTCGCAAGCGAGATGAAATGATAAATGGCAGACAACGGAGAAACAAGCGATTTGACGACAATCATCAGAATGGTGTGAAGAAATTCGAGAGAGGAGCGAAATTTAATTCAAACGAGAGCGTGTCAAACTTCAATTCCAATGAAAAAAAGGTAAAGCGTCAGACACAGCCTACTTACGAAAAAACGCAATTCGTAGATTATAGCAAACCAATGCGCCTGAACAGATTTCTTGCTAATGCAGGTGTATGCTCGCGCAGGGAGGCTGACACCTTTATACAAGCCGGTGTTGTGACTGTGAACGGAAATGTAGTGATAGAATTGGGAAGCAGGGTAGTGCCTGACAGAGATAGAGTGCTGTTTCATGGTGAGTTAGTAAAAATAGAGCGCAGGGTATATATTCTGTTGAATAAACCGAAAGATTATGTGACTACGGCTGAAGATGTACACGCAAAAAAAACAGTGTTAGACCTTGTCAAAGGTGCTTGTGCTGAAAGAATTTATCCTGTTGGACGTTTGGATCGTAACACGACAGGAGTGTTACTGTTAACAAACGATGGTGAACTGACATCGAAACTTACGCACCCAAGTTTCAATAGGAAAAAAATATATCAAGTGACTTTGGACCATGACGTGACAGATGAAGATGTGAAAAAGATAACCCACGGAATAGTACTTGAGGATGGTGAAATCAAAGTGGACGAGTTTAACTTCATCAAAGAGGAAGACCGCAAAAATGTTGGAGTAGAGATTCACTCGGGGCGTAACCGCATAGTGCGAAGAATATTCGAGTCGTTGGGTTACAAAGTGATGCGTTTGGACAGAGTCTATTTTGCAGGATTAACCAAGAAGAACCTTCCTCGTGGTAAATGGAGATTCTTGAGTGAAAAAGAGGTTGTATTCCTGAAAATGAACATCAATAATCAAACGGAAAACTGCTGACAAAAATGGAACTATATCCTTTGAAATTCAGACCTATTCTTATGCAGAAGGTGTGGGGTGGCGAAAGATTGAAACAATACTATCGTCATGACAAGCCTGAGATGAGCAAAGTAGGTGAAACTTGGGATGTAGTAGCCTTAGACGAAGAGCGTGACAGTGAAATTATCAATGGTTTCCTGCAGGGCAATACGTTGTCTGAGCTTGTCGAGGTTTATATGGGTGACCTTGTAGGAGACAAGGTTTATGAGAAATACGGCAACTACTTTCCATTGATGGTCAAACTGATAGATGCAGCGGATAGGTTGTCGGTGCAGGTGCACCCGAATGACGAACTTGCACATGAATACGATGAGCCTGCCGGAAAAACGGAGATGTGGTACGTAATGAAAGCAGAAGTTGGGGCACAGTTGATGATGGGATTCAACCGTCAAGTATGCGAAGAGGAATTGCACGATATGTGTCATAATGGTTCGGTGGAGAATGTATTGCAATGTTATAATGTTAGAGCTGGCGATGTTTTTTTTATCCCAGCAGGAATGGTTCATGCGATAGGAAAAGGATGTTTGATGTTGGAGATACAGCAGGCTTCGGATGTAACATACAGAATGTATGATTATTTGCGCAAAGACATCAATGGACAATATCGACAACTGCATATTCACGAATCGCTTGAAGCTATTGACTACGAAAATTGGCAAGGCAGAAAAGTGGGGTATGAGTTAAAGACGAACGAGCCAGTGCCGTTGATTGAATGCGACAAATTCGTAGTCAATCTCATTGATTTGGACAAGCCCAAAGAATATGAGATAGCTGCTATTGACTCTTTCATACTGCTGACGTGCGCCGAGGGGCATGTGACATTACAATACGAAGGAGACTATCAAACCATCACAGACGGTGAGACTGTTATGATACCGGCGTCGATGAACAGCCTTGTACTTGTTCCGACGGTAAAATCAAGATTATTAGAAACATATATACAACAGTAATGGAAAACATCGTAAGGACTAAGGCTGAAGCCTGGATTAATGGAAATTATGACGAACAAACCAAAAACGAGGTTCGCCGTATGATGGAAAGCGAGGATCAAACCGAGTTGATTGAATCTTTTTATAAAGACTTAGAGTTTGGTACTGGAGGGTTGAGAGGTGTTATGGGTGTAGGCTCGAATCGTATGAACATTTATACAGTAGGTGCTGCCACTCAGGGATTGAGTAACTATTTGAATCGTGAGTTCAAGGGAAGGTCAATCAGCGTTGTAGTTGGTCATGATTGTCGCAATAATAGCCGACTATTTGCTGAAACCGTAGCTAACATATTTTCAGCTAATGGAATTAAAGTCTATCTGTTTGAAAATCTACGACCAACACCTGAGATTTCGTTTGCCATCAGGCACTTGAACTGTCAGAGTGGGGTCATTATAACAGCATCGCATAACCCTAAAATCTACAATGGGTACAAAGCTTATTGGGAGGATGGTGCGCAGATTATTGCTCCACACGATGTCAACATCATATCAGAAGTAAACAAAATCAAATCGCCAGACGATGTCAAATTCACACCTAATAAAGATTTAATAGAGATTATAGGTGAAAATGTTGATGCGGAGTATTTGGCAAAAGTGAAGACTGTATTGTTGTCGCCTGAGAGTATAAAACGCCATCAGGACATAAAGATAGTCTATACACCAATTCACGGAACGGGAATTACGCTTGTGCCAAGATGTCTCAAAGAGTTGGGTTTCACTAATGTAACTGTTGTTGAAGAGCAGGCTGTTATCAGTGGGGACTTTCCGACTGTTGTGTCGCCTAACCCAGAAGAACCTGCAGCGCTTGATCTTGCTATAAAGAAAGCGAAAGAGATTGATGCGGATATAGTTCTTGCTTCGGATCCTGATGCAGACCGTATGGGTATGGCAATAAAAGATGATAAGGGCGAGTGGACATTGGTGACAGGAAACCAGACTGCGATGATGTTCACTTATTATATATTGAGACGTCGCCGTGAATTGGGCATTCTATCGTCAAATGATTTCATGGTTAAAACCATCGTGACAACAGAGATGATAAAGAAAATTTGCGATGACTTCAAAACCGACCTTGTGGATTGCTATACTGGATTCAAATGGATAGCAGGCGAGGTTAGAGAGCGCGAAGGGAAGCAGCATTATATAGGTGGAGGCGAGGAAAGTTACGGATATATGCCTGCTGATTTTGTGAGAGATAAGGATTCTGTAAGTTGCTGTGCTCTGATGTCAGAACTTACTGCGTGGGCATTGGATAATGGTATGAGTGTTTATCAATTCCTGTTGTCATTGTACCAGAAATATGGATTCAGTTTTGAGAAAGGTATATCGATTGTCAGAGAAGGAAAGAGTGGGGCAGAAGAGATTGTTGGAATGATGAAAAACTATCGCAGCAATCCACCTGTTGAGTTGGCAGAATCGAAAGTGGTTTGGATTAAGGACTATCAATTGCTTACAGAACTGAATGTTCTGACGAGGTCAAAATACCAAATACCTCTCTTGACAACATCCAACGTATTGCAATACATTACCGAGGATGGTACGAAAGTGTCAGTGCGTCCATCGGGAACAGAACCAAAAATTAAATTCTACGTTGAGGTGCAGTTACCTATGAATGACCCTTCCCAATACAAAGAGTGTATTGAGGTAGCGACAGAGAAGGTCAATAGAGTTAAGAAGGATTTGAGAATAGGGTGACAACTACTTACCATAACCGCGTTGCCTTTGAGATTGGAAAATTCTACAATTTATTTTTATTATCGGGGCTGAACCATAGTTTCAATGGCGGGCTGCGCCTGACTTGTTCAGGTTTATCCGAGTGATACAGGCAGATTACAAAGAGCTGGGAACCCCAAATCTTGTTTATACAGGAATTTTTCTCAACAAATAAAGCAACGCGGTAATTTTTATGAAACAATGTTATGAGAAAAACGAAGATTGAAATAGCACGATTGGTATATAAACCAAAACTTCCCGCATCTCTCAGACAGGGAATAACCATCAAGACTGGAGCAATCAGCGAACCAGAATCAGATAGGGAAGAACTTAAGAAATTATTTCCAAATACCTACGGATTGCCATTGGTGTCAGTTGAAAGTGGTGAAGAGGCTAAATTTCCTGCAATCAACGTAGGTGTGATTTTGAGTGGCGGGCAAGCTCCGGGAGGGCACAACGTAATTTCAGGCTTGTATGATGGACTGCGCCATTTCAACTCAAGAAGCAGGCTTTATGGATTCATCGGAGGTCCATCAGGTTTAGTTGACCATAAATATATTGAACTGCAGCACGATATGGTTGACGAATGCCGTAATACTGGAGGTTTCGACATGATAGGCTCGGGAAGAACAAAATTAGAAACCAAAGATCAGTTTGATAGCGGTGCAGCCATTTGTAAAGAGTTGGGGATATCAGCCATAGTGATAATAGGCGGTGATGACTCGAACACAAACGCCTGTGTACTTGCTGAATACTATGCATCCAATAACTTGGGTATTCAGGTTATAGGTTGTCCGAAAACTATAGATGGAGACCTGAAAAATGAATATATAGAAACATCATTCGGCTTTGATACAGCGTGTAAGGTATATTCAGAACTTATAGGCAACGTTCAGAGAGATGCCATTTCAGCAAAGAAATATTGGCACTTTGTTAGGCTTATGGGGCGTTCAGCATCGCATATCACGTTGGAGTGTGCGTTGCAAACGCAGCCAAATGTAACATTCATAAGCGAAGAAATCAAGGAACGTGGTATGTCGTTGGATGATATTGTAGATGTTATTGTGCAATCGGTAGTTAAGAGGGGCAACGATGGATTGAACTTTGGAACAGTACTTGTGCCTGAGGGACTTATAGAATTTATTCCTGAGATGAGCAAACTGATTGACGAACTGAACGATGCAGTGGCTCAGTCAAGTGAGGAGTTCAATCAACTGCCAACTGATGACGATAAGAAATATTACATTATGCAGTCATTGTCTCCCGAAAGCCGTGATGTCTATTTGAGATTGCCACACAAAATTGCTAATCAGCTGACGTTGGACCGCGACCCACATGGAAATGTTCAAGTTTCTCTGATTGAAACAGAAAAATTGTTGATTCAGTTGGTATCACAGAAGCTTAAAAAAATGAAAGAGTCGGGTGAATACAAGGGCAAATTCAATACTATTTCACATTTCTTTGGATATGAAGGACGTTGTTCGTATCCTACGAACTTTGACGCAGACTACAGTTACTCGTTGGGTTTTACAGCAGCAGCACTGATTGTTGAGGGAAAAACCGGTTATATGTCTAATATCAGACACCTGACAGCTCCAGCAACAGAGTGGGTGGCTGGTGGTGTTCCGCTGACCACAATGATGCATATGGAAAAGCGTAAAGGCGAGTTGAAACCAGTGATAGAGAAGTCATTAGTAAACTTAGACGACAACCCTTTCAGATATTATGCAGCCAATCGTGAGATGTGGGCAGATAGTTCGAATACCTATCTGTATCCAGGGCCAATTCAATACTATGGACCGGAGCAGATATGTGATGCTACGACAGAAACATTATCGCTGGAGCATCCGTATAATCATATGTGATATTAAGATTGTATAAAAGTATTAAAATGTTTGGTATTTCCAAGAATTATTGCTATATTTGCACCCTCAAAGCAGATGTATATGGAAATGTGAATATGATAGTTAAGAGATTGTTATACATAATGTTGATTTCGTTTGCACTTACTGGATGTTCATATTATTCAAAAGTACAGAAGTCAACAGATGCGGATTTGAAGTTTACTGCAGCCAAAAATTTCTATCTTGAGAAGAAATATACCCGTAGTATTCAGTTGTTAGAAACACTCATGGGAGAATTTCGAGGAACACCTAAGGCTGAAGAATTGTTGTATCTCTTGGCAAAAGCTTATATGGCAAAAGAGGATTATATGTCAGCATCAGAATACTTTGACACTTATCTTCGCAATTTTCCGAGAGGACAGTTTGCCGAGAGTTCCCGTTACGAGATAGGCTATTGTTATTACGAAGATTCACCAGATGTGAGACTTGACCAAACGGCAACAGAAAATGCTATCTACTCCTTTAGTGAATATTTGGAATACTATCCTGCCGGAGTCCATGCTGAACAGGCATTGAAATACTTGAACGAGATGGAAAACAAGTTGTCTCATAAAGCCTATTTGGCAGCAAAATTGTACTACAACTTGGGATTGTATGGGGGAAACAATTATCGTTCATGTATTGTCACAGCAGAGAATATGCTGAAAGATTATCCTGATTCAGAGTTCAAGCAAGATGCAATGTATCTAATTCTTCTTTCTAAACAAAAGGAGGCAGAAATGTCTGTTGAGGAGAAAAAATTCGATCGTTACAGTGAATTGGTGGACGAATGTTACCGATACTCAAACGAATATCCCGAAGGGCGTTATGCCAAAGAGACAAAACGTGTGTTGGACGATGCCCGAAAAGAGATGGAAAAAATGACACCACAAGAATAAATTCAAATTCAATAATAAAATGATAAAAAAAAGCAATGCACCTGTAAGCACAATCACTCGTGATATGAATGCACTGTGCGAACCAGTAGGAAACATTTATGAGACAGTACGCATAGTTGCAAAACGTGCCAACCAGATAGCGATTGATTCGAAACGTGAACTAGACAAAAAACTTGCGGAATTTGCGACTAATAACGACAATTTGGACGAGGTATTTGATAACCGCGAACAAGTTGAGATTTCGCGTTATTACGAACAACAGCCAAAACCAACGCTTCAAGCAATTAAAGAGTTTGAAGATGGCGAAATTTATTGGAAAAACCCTTCAGACCTAAAAGACGAAGATGGAGCTGACTGAACAAGAACAATATCGTCGCCAATCGTTGGAGCAGTTGCGTGCAATGGGTATTAACCCATATCCTGCTGCAATGTATCCAACAGATGCATTCTCAGACGAAATTAAAGAGAATTTCCGCGATGACGAGTCACAGTCAAGGGCGGTGTGCATAGCAGGAAGAATGATGAGCCGTCGAATAATGGGCAAGGCCTCTTTCATTGAACTGCAAGACTCGCATGGTCGTATTCAGGTTTATG
The DNA here is from genome assembly GCA_018064385.1 of Candidatus Minthenecus merdequi. Taxonomy (GTDB): domain Bacteria; phylum Bacteroidota; class Bacteroidia; order Bacteroidales; family Paludibacteraceae; genus Aphodosoma; species Aphodosoma merdequi. Next base: position 10,665 of record JAGHVI010000154.1, on the reverse strand, counting down.
TGTCGCGTGATGATGTCAACACCGATGAACAGCCAGAGATGTATAACACAGTGTTCAAGAAACTGCTTGATATTGGTGATTTTATTGGTGTCAAGGGATTTGTGTTCCGAACACAGATGGGAGAAATTTCTGTTCACTGTAAAGAACTGACTGTGTTGTCAAAGTCGCTGCGTCCTCTGCCTATAGTGAAATATAAAGATGGTGTGGCTTTTGATGCTTTTGATGACCCAGAACAACGTTATCGTCAACGCTATGTTGACCTTGTTGTGAACGATGGTATTAAGTCAATATTCGAGAAACGTACCAAAGTTTATTCTTCTATGCGAGAGTTCTTTAACTCGTTTGGGTACACTGAAGTTGAAACACCAATTCTACAATCAATACCTGGTGGAGCTTCTGCTCGTCCTTTCATAACGCACCATAATGCACTCAACATACCTCTCTACATGCGAATAGCCGATGAACTCTACCTCAAACGCTTAATCGTAGGAGGTTTTGAAGGTGTCTATGAGTTTTCAAAAAATTTCCGTAACGAGGGTATGGATCGTACTCATAATCCTGAGTTCACCTGTATGGAGATATATGTCTCTTACAAGGACTATAACTGGATGATGGATTTCACTGAGAATATGATTCGCAAGATATGTATGGATGTCAACGGTACTACCAAGGTGAGAATTGGGGATAACGAAATTGACTTTGGTCCTAAGTTTACTCGTGTAACCATGCTTGACTCAATCAAATTCTTTACTGGTTACGACCTTACAGGCAAGAGCGAGAACGACATTCGCAAGATATGTCTTGAACTCGGCATGGAAATCAATGACACAATGGGTAAAGGCAAACTGATTGACGAAATCTTCGGTGAATTCTGTGAGGGTAACTACATACAACCTACTTTCATCACAGACTATCCAAAAGAGATGTCTCCACTCTGCAAACGTCACAGAAACAACCCAGACCTTACAGAGCGTTTCGAGTTGATGGTCAATGGAAAAGAATTGGCAAATGCTTATAGCGAACTCAATGACCCTATTGATCAATTGGAACGTTTCCAAGAGCAGTTACGACTTTCAGAGAAAGGTGATGATGAGGCTATGTATATTGATAATGACTTTGTGCGTGCGCTTGAGTATGGTATGCCTCCAACCTCTGGCATGGGTATTGGTATGGATCGACTGGTGATGCTCATGACTGGTCAAACTGCAATACAAGAGGTGCTATTCTTCCCTCAGATGAAGCCTGAAAAGAAAATTGTGAAGGATACTGTCGAAAAATTTGTCGAGGCAGGTATTCCTGTCGAATGGGTCGAAGTGCTTCAGAAGTTGGGTTATGACATGGTTAATAAATTGAAGAATGTCAATTTCAACAAGCTGCATCAGGACATCTGTGGTTACAACAAGAAAAACAAACTTGGGCTTACCAATCCTTCTAAAGAACAGGTCGAAACGTGGACAAAATAACAGTACTATGAAAAAAAGTATTTGGATTACTCTTGTTGCAGTTGTAATAATAATGGTTGGTTGTTCTGCATTCAAGAACGCTTCACAGATGCTTAACTGCAAATATTCCTACAACTCCATCTCGGGAATAAAAGTTGCAGGAATAGACTTCTCGAACATAACAGCAGCAAGTTTGATAACAGCCATTCCTCAAATTACAAAGATAATTCAAGGAAACTTCAGTGACTTGCCTTTCGAGTTGACTGTCAATGTCAATGTAATGAACCCGAGCACTACCAAAACGGCTGCACTTTCAGATATGCGATACCAGATGGCAATTGACAATATCGATGTTGCGTCAGGTAATCTTGGCAGAAAATTCAGCGTAGAGCCAGGAAAAACAAATGTCTTACCAGTTGTTGTGAAAACGAATCTCGGCAATTTGCTAAATGCCCAAAACCGTTCACAAGTTGTTCAGATAGTTAAAAACTTTACAGGTATCAGCGGAGAAGAGTCAACCATAAAAATGAAGGTTAAACCAGTGTTAGTTACCAAAAGTGGAACTAACTTGACTATGCCCGAAGTACCATTGTCATTCAAATACAGCGGAAAAAAGAAATGATGGATTGGAGACGTCTGATAACGACTAAACGTTTCGGACTAGAAAATTATTATGAAGGCAATCATGATAGCCGTACTGAATTTCAGCGCGATTATGATCGTCTCGTATTTTCACCTCCTTTCCGCCGTCTTCAAAACAAGACTCAAGTTTTTCCTCTTCCGGGCAGTGTTTTTGTACACAACCGTCTGACACATAGTCTTGAAGTCTCATGTATAGGACGTTCGATAGCTAACGTAATTGCCAGAGAACTTACAGTGAAACACCCTGAACAGAAGGAGTGTTTCAGTGAAATTGGCACAATAGTTGCGACTGCTTGTCTAGCGCACGACCTTGGAAATCCACCTTTCGGACATTCGGGCGAAAATGCAATTGGAACATTTTTTTCTGATAGTCGTGGAAAATCAATCCGCAAACAATTGGATATAAGTGATGAACAATGGCGCGATTTTGAGTTGTTTGAAGGAAATGCTAACACGTTCCGTCTTCTGACCCATACCTTTGAGGGTCGTCGCGAGGGAGGTTTTGTGTTCACTTACCCTACTCTTGCCTCAATCGTAAAGTATCCTTTCAAATCAATATATGCCGAATTTGGAAAACAGAAATTCGGCTTTTTTGTCTCGGATTACAGTTCGTACCTAAGAATAGCGGACGACCTTTCCATTATCAGATGTCCAGACAACGAAAACCGTTTTGCTCGCTATCCGTTGGTCTATATAGTAGAGGCTGCTGACGATATATGTTACGAACTTATGGATCTCGAAGATGCCTATAAACTGAAAATCATTACATACGATGACACCGTTAAAATAATGATGTCATACCTTGACGAGAAGAAACAGGATCGTGCTTGGATGATTTTCGATAAGGTACAGGATCGTAACGAAAGAATTGCATACCTTCGCAGTACTATTATGGGAAAATTGATTGATGGTGTCAGTAGAGTATTCGTTGATAATGAAAATGCAATTCTTTCAGGCACTTTCAAAGGTTCCCTCATTGATCATCTACCAGATGAACTTGCTGTGCCTTATCGAAAATGTTCAGAATATTCTTATCAAAATATATATCGTGCGCAAACTGTCGTTGATGTGGAACTGGCTGGTTATAGAATAATTAACGAGTTGATAGAATTGCTAATGGAGGCTGTGTTTCATTCCGAGAAGAACTACTCGAAATTGTTGCTCGATCGTATTCCTATACAATATGCGGTAGGGGCGGACGACCCATACACAAAAATTCAAAGCGTTCTTGACTATATTAGTGGTATGACCGATGTCTTTGCATTGGATTTATATTCCAAAATTACGGGCATGAGCCTTCCTAGAATTTAAACAATACACATTATAATTATATAAACAATGGACAACAAGAAAAGAGTCTATACCTTTGGCAATGGACGCGCTGAGGGTAAAGCAGATATGAGAAATCTGCTTGGTGGCAAGGGCGCTAACCTTGCCGAAATGAATCTTATCGGGGTTCCAGTGCCTCCAGGATTCACAATCACTACTGATGTATGTAACGAGTATTTTGCACTGGGTAAAGAGAAAGTAGTTGAAATTCTCAAAGACGATGTTTTGGCTGCTTTGGTGCATGTCGAAACACTGATGAATTCAAAATTCGGTGATGTGACAAACCCATTGCTTGTTTCGGTTCGTTCTGGTGCACGTGCGTCAATGCCTGGTATGATGGATACAATCCTCAATCTTGGACTTAATGACAACGTAGTTGTAGGTCTTGTGAAAAAAACAGGAAATGAGCGTTTTGTTTGGGATTCTTATCGCCGCTTCGTACAGATGTATGGTGATGTAGTTTTGGGATTGAAACCTGTAAATAAAACAGATATTGATCCATTCGAGGCTATCATCGAAGATGTTAAAGCAAAAAAAGGTATAAAACTTGATACTGAACTTGATGTCAAAGATCTTCAAGAACTTGTAGTTCGTTTCAAAGCTGCTGTCAAAGAGCGCACTGGTCACACATTCCCTGACGATGTTTACGAGCAGTTATGGGGTGCTATTTGTGCAGTGTTCGATTCTTGGATGAACGAACGTGCTATTCTCTATCGTAAAATGGAAGGTATCCCAGCAGAGTGGGGTACAGCTGTTACCGTTCAGTCAATGGTGTTTGGTAATATGGGAAATACCTCTGCTACTGGTGTCGCTTTCAGCCGTGATGCTGCAACAGGCGAGGATATCTTCAATGGTGAGTACCTTATCAATGCACAAGGTGAGGATGTGGTCGCTGGTATTCGTACTCCTCAGCAAATCACCAAAGAAGGCTCGCAGCGTTGGGCTAAGAATATGGGTATCTCGGAAGAGGATCGTGTAGCTAAATATCCTTCTATGGAGGAGTCTATGCCTGAAATTTACAAAGAACTCGATGCTCTTCAGACTAAACTTGAAAACCACTATCGCGACATGCAGGATATGGAGTTTACTGTACAAGAAGGTAAACTTTGGTTCCTTCAGACTCGTAACGGCAAACGCACAGGTGCTGCTATGGTCAAAATAGCTATGGACATGCTTCGCCAAGGAATGATTACTGAGCAGGAGGCTGTTATGCGCGTTGAACCAAATAAACTTGACGAACTTCTTCATCCAATTTTCGACAAAGAAGCTCTCAAGAAGGCTCGCGTTTTGACTAAAGGTCTTGCTGCTTCTCCTGGTGCTGCTTGCGGTCGTGTTGTCTTTAATGCAGATGATGCTGCAATTTGGGCTGCCAAGAAGGAGAAAGTCATTATGGTTCGTATCGAAACTTCACCTGAGGACCTTGCTGGTATGAAGGTCGCACAAGGTATTCTTACTGCTCGTGGTGGTATGACTTCGCATGCTGCTGTCGTTGCTCGTGGTATGGGTAAATGTTGTGTCTCAGGTGCTGGCTCTCTTGTTATTGACTATGTTGCCAAAACTATCAAAATTGCTGGTGAGACTATTAAAGAGGGTGACTATATCTCTCTGAATGGTTCAACTGGTGAGGTGTTCCTCGGCGCTGTGGCTACAAAGGATGCTGAACTTGATGCCGATTTCCAAGCACTTATGGCTTTAGCCGACAAATATACTCGTTTGAAAGTTCGTACCAATGCTGATACTCCACGCGATGCTCAGACTGCTCGCAACTTCGGTGCAGTAGGTATTGGTCTTTGCCGTACTGAGCATATGTTCTTTGAGGGTGAGAAGATTCGTGCTATGCGCGAGATGATTCTTGCCGAGACTGAAACTGGACGTCGTTCTGCTCTTAAGAAGATTCTTCCATATCAGCAAGCTGATTTCCGTGGTATATTCAAAGCTATGGCTGGTTGCCCTGTAACTGTTCGTCTGCTTGACCCTCCTTTGCACGAATTCGTTCCTCACGAGGAGCGTGAACAGCGTGAACTTGCCGAGATTATGGATGTTACTTACGATTATATCCGTAACCGTGTCAACAAACTCCATGAGGCTAATCCAATGCTTGGCCATCGTGGTTGCCGTCTTGGAAACACTTATCCTGAGATTACTGAGATGCAGACACGCGCTATCCTCGGTGCAGTTCTCGACCTAAAGGCTGAGGGCGTTTATGCCATCCCTGAAATCATGGTTCCTCTGACTGGTATCCTTTACGAGTTTGCAAACCAGAAGAAAATAATTCTTGATACAGCTGAAAAACTCTTTGAGGAGCGTCACGACCGCGTAGAATTCAAAGTAGGTACAATGATTGAAATTCCACGTGCAGCTCTTACTGCCAATCGTATTGCCACCGAGGCTGAATTCTTCTCGTTTGGTACCAACGATTTGACTCAGATGACATTTGGTTATTCTCGTGACGATATCGCTTCGTTCCTCCCTGCATATCTCGATATGAAGATTTTGAAGAACGACCCATTCCAAGTTCTCGACCAGAATGGTGTTGGACAACTTGTTCAAATGGCTACCGAGAAAGGTCGTTCTGTTCGTCCTGACCTCAAATGTGGTATCTGCGGTGAGCATGGTGGCGAACCTTCTTCTGTTGATTTCTGCCATCGTGTAGGTCTTGATTACGTCAGTTGCTCGCCTTTCCGTGTGCCAATCGCACGTCTTGCTGCAGCACAAGCTGCAATTCGCAATAGCGGAAAGTAATTTAGGGTGATTTTATTAATTAGGGCAGAACTGCAATCGTAGTTCTGCCCTTTTTCTCAAATTCACCCATTATATTACATAACTGGCTGATATTCATTTTTTTTGCGCAATTTGATAGCGCAAAAAAGTGATAAAGTCAAAACTAAGTTAGAAATCTTTGATAAATTTCTGATATTCACTCTCGAAATTCGGTGTAAAAACCTTTTTGCCTATCAATGAGATAATCTCGTTTCTACTGAAGAACCGACCTCCGTTCAATTCTTCTTCGTTGGGACGTATTTCGCCATCATAAACAGCCTTGTGTACATAAACAAGTTCGCATTCCCGATTACTCTCAAATACATACTTTCCAAGCGAATATACTTTTATATCATCAATTCCAAGTTCTTCGCTTATTTCACGTTGCAATGCTTTCTCAATGCTTTCTCCAAAATCTACATGTCCCCCACAAGCAGTATCCCATTTGTCAGGCTGAATATCTTTCCACGAGGGGCGGTGTTGAAGATATAGTTCACCCTTGCTGTTGAATAGGTGCAAATGTACTACTGGATGGAGTTTCTTTGTACCGCTATGTGCCTCATAACGAGTCATTTTGCCTATTGTATTCCCATCCTCGTCAACCTCTGGAAAGAGTTCGTCTTGATTATCTTTCATATCATTGAAATTTATGTTCATTATCAGTGCAAAGTTACGAAAAAAATCCGTACCTTTGCAAATTGTAAACACAAAATATTTTATTTATTATGAAAAGAGTAATAGAACCTTCTGAACTGATTATAAATGAGGATGGTACGATATTTCATCTTCACCTTAGACCTGAAATGCTTGCTGATACGGTAATTCTTGTCGGTGACCCTAAAAGAGTTGATTTGTTCGAGGAGATATTTGATGAGGTTGAATTCAATGTGCAAAGTCGAGAATTTCATACATTAACGGGAAAATATAATGGTAAACGTATGTCTGTTGTTTCGCATGGTATTGGCACAGACAATATAGACATAGTGTTGACTGAACTTGATGCACTGAAAAATATTGATTTTGCTACAAGAACTGTAAATGACAGTTTCACGCAAATGACGCTTGTTCGTTTAGGCACTTCGGGTGGACTTCAGGATTTCTGTCCCGTAGGCTCTTATGTATGTGCCACTCGTTCAATAGGTTTCGATGGATTGTTGAACTATTATAATGTGCCAGAAGGGGTGTTTGATTTGGAGTTTGAGCGTGCTTTCTGCCAACATACTCGTTGGAGTTCACGACTTGCTGCTCCATACGTTGTTTCGGCAGATAAAAGTCTTGTAAAACAGTTGGCTTACGATATGGTACAGGGTATTACAATCTCTGCTCCAGGTTTTTATGGACCTCAAGGACGTTATGTAAGAATACCATTGGCTGACCCAGAACTTAACTCCAAAATCCAATCTTTTGAATATAAAGGATTGAAAGTTACGAATTTCGAGATGGAAAGTTCGGCTCTTGCTGGACTTGCTGCTTTGTTAGGTCATAAAGCTGTGACAATCTGCGCAATTATTGCTGGTAGAGTAGCGAAGAACGCTAACACAAATTACAAATGTAGTATGCAGAATCTCATATCTACAGTTCTTCAACGTCTATGATACAAACTGAGACCATAGCAGCGATTTCAACTGCTCCTGGAGTAGGCGGAATAGCCGTTATTCGCGTTAGTGGACATAACGCAATTTCTGTTTGCAATTCCCTTTTTGTTCCTAACAGAGAAGGGAGAATTCTTTCTATGATTAAAGCGCAACAGGCTGTATATGGTACTTTTGCAGATATTGACCATGTGGTGGTTACAATATACAAATCTCCATATTCTTTTACTGGTGAGGATGTTGTTGAAATTTCTTGCCATGGTTCATTATACATACAAAATGCTATCCTTCAGCGCTTGATTGATGCAGGTTGCCGACTTGCCGACCATGGTGAGTTCACCATGAGGGCTTTTCTCAATGGACGCATCGACCTTGCGGAGGCTGAAGCTGTTGCTGATTTAGTAGGAGCAAAATCAGCCGAGGCTCATCGCCTTGCTCTACGTCAAATGCAGGGTGCTCTGTCAACAAGATTGAAAGAACTAAGAGAAAAACTGCTGGAACTTACTTCGTTGTTGGAACTTGAACTTGACTTTTCTGACCACGAAGACGTGGAATTTGCAGACCGTACAAAACTTGCGCAACTAATTGACGAAACAGAAAATGAGATTGCTCGCCTGATGCATTCTTTTTCTTCAGGAAATGCTATTAAGAATGGCATTACTGTAGCGATTGTAGGTGCCCCAAATGCAGGTAAATCAACACTCCTCAATCGACTGATTGGCGATGATTGTGCAATTGTGAGTGACATTCCTGGAACTACGAGAGATACTATTGAACGTACTCTACTTTATAGAGGACTTTTGTTTTGTTTTATAGATACGGCAGGTATTCATCAGACTGATGACGTTATTGAAAATCTTGGAATTGAACGTTCGTATAAAGCAATATCCAATGCACGCGTTATTGTTGCGTTATCTGAAAATGGGAATTTTTCAAACTTAAATCTTAAAGGAGTTTCTAAACACTCTAAACTAGTCTTTTGTCGAAGTAAATCAGATATTTATCCTATATGCGAAGATATAAGTAAAACTGATGAAATATCTATATCCGCACTCACAGGATACAATATTGACCGCCTTATGGAAAGACTATTTGAATTAGCAGAAATTGATAATACTGAAGATGTAATCATAACGACACAGCGCCATTATGAAGCTCTGAAATTGGCTCTTGAAGATATAAAGAAGATTAAGGATTGTTTAGCTGAGAATGTATCATCTGACTTCATTGCAGAGGACTTGCGTAGCTGTTTGGGACATATCGGCGAGATAACAGGGGGGACTATAACAGCAGACGAAACACTACAAAATATATTCAGCCATTTCTGCATCGGAAAATAAGAAATGCAGAACTGAAGAATGTTGATATGAGGTGGCTGTGTTATTTGATGAATTTTATTTTGTGGTCTTTGCAAATACGTTGTACGGCAAACTTACCTGAAGTCAAGGCATTTGGCAAACCTCCAGGCGGGTTAACCCACTGACCTGCAAGATATATATTTTTTATACCTGGTACTCTTCCGTGGTGCTTTTCTGGTTTGATATACTTAGTAGTAATGAAACTCATATATGAACCTTTATACGCGCCTGTCCATTTGTGAAAAGAATATGGAGTCAGGATTTCTACGGTTTCCAACTGTCCCTTTAATTCAGGAAAATGCTTCTCAACATTTATTCTGACAGCCTCTGCTACACGATTCTTTTCTTCTTTGTATTTTTCTTGACTGTTGTTGTACAGATTCTCCCAAAAATCAAAATCTGATTCATCCTGAACAAGCATTACCTGCATAACGCATTTGCCTTTAGGAGCAAAACTTTCCTCGTACATATAATGTTTGAGGACTATCAGTTTGATTTGATGATTGCACAGTGTTATCGGTTCTTCTTCGAATGCCACAGTATCGGGCATATTTTCTGGTCGGCAGTTGCATCCGAAATATATGACCATATGCGAACCGATAGGGTAGTTCTTTTTGTCCTTAAAGCGCTTTGTAAAATAGTTGTCTTTGACCGAACCTCCTAGTAATTTTCTTAATGTTACAGAAACATCAGTTGCTGCTATCACAAAGTCAGCCTCAATCTCCTCTCCGTTTGACAACTTCACTGCTGTGGCACAATGGGTGGACTTATCTATGATAATATCTTCAACAGGTGTATTTAGTCTCGTTCGTCCACCTAATTCCTCAAAACGCTTTTGCATCCTTAGTGCTGTCGCACGGCTTCCTCCTTTTGGAATATCGCCATCGCTGCTGACAAAAGTGCCGTAAGTATAAAATAGAGCTTCGGCATAGAAATGGTCTGGCATACAAACATCCACGGCTCGGCGTAGCAATGGGTTCTTGAATTTCTCGCGAAAGTCGGCAATTGAAATCTTGGAATACTTTTTTGTGACTTTACCTACCCTTCGCATCTTGTAAAATAGTCTGATATAGTCCCACAATGAGTATTGTTCGATAGGAATGCCGAAGACCTCAACATCGCGGTAACGGTCAATAGCATCAATATATTCTTCGATAACATCTTTGTCCTCTGGAGCAAGTTTCAACATCTCCTCTTTCATTTTTTTTAGGTCTCGCCACACATGGTAGTGATTGCCATCTTTTCCATCTATGCGGATTAGACTGTCGTTCTTAATCATCTCCACACCTGGTCCAAGAGCTCCAACACGTTCCCAAATTTTATATAGGCATTTATTAGGATTTGATCCTGTTAGCCAATGAATGCAATTATCTATGTGGAAACCTTTTCGTTCCCACCCTGTGCATTGCCCACCGACAATATGGTGTTTTTCGAGGATGGTTGTCTCGAAACCTGACAACTGTCCGTAAACTCCAGCAGACAATCCACTTATGCCACCTCCGATAATAATTAGCCTTTTTTTAGACATAAAAAATAGGTTTT